>CAYOFA010000082.1:12526-14281 GCA_964402885.1 uncultured Spirochaetaceae bacterium | reverse complement strand
CCACCCAGGTCATTCAGAACATGTCCTTCGGATTTCGGGTCGAAGAAGCCGGGATCAACACCCGCCAGTCGAACGTGGACTACCCCGAGGAGTCCATCATGCTGACGGGGGACCTCAACATCGTCGATGTGGAGTGGATCATCCAGTACCGCATTACCGAGCCGGTTAACTGGCTTTTCAACGTCGAAAATCAGGAGAAGACCATTCGCGACATCTCCCAGTCGGTCATCAACAGGCTCGTCGGTGACCGCGCAATCGTGGATGTCATCGGTGCGGAGCGCGCCCGAATCGAAACCGACGGTCGGCAGGAAATGAATGAGACTCTCAACAGCTACGGGCTGGGTATCAACATTACCCAGGTACGGCTGCAGAACATCGTTCCGCCCGCCGGTCGCGTACAGGATGCCTTCGAGGACGTGAACAAGGCCGTACAGGACCTGAACCGCCTCATAAACGAAGGTCGCGAGCAGTACAACCGGGAGATCCCCAGGGCCGACGGCCAGGGACAGCGCATCGTTCAGGAAGCCCAGGGATACGCCGCCGAGCGTGTGAACCGCGCGCAGGGTGATGCGGCCCGTTTCTCCGAGGTCCTCACCGAGTATCAGGCGGACCCCCAGACCACGCGTACGCGTCTGTACTACGAAATGGTGGAGAGCGCGTTCGGAGAGGCCGAGGGCTCGGAGCTCGTCGACAGAAACCTCGACAACTTCCTGCCGCTTCTCAACCTGCAGCGCGAGGGCAACACGCAGGGCACCACGGGCCAGGCCCAGCAGGGAGGTGGCTCACAATGAACAAACTCATAGCTATTCTCGTAGTCATAGCCGTCGTGGCCGTGGTGTTTTTCATGCTCGGTCCCCTCTACGTGCTCGAAGAGGGCGAGCAGGCGGTAGTCATCCGCTTCGGTGAGATCGTCGACGTGCAGCGCGATGCGGGGCTGAAGTTCAAGACGCCGGTCATAGACAACGTCATCAGGTATCCCAAGCGTATCCAGTCATGGGACGGGGATCCGCGGCGCATACCCACCGAGGAGAACCAGTTCATCTGGGTGGACGTGACCGCGCGGTGGCGAATCACCGATCCGGAGCGCTTCTACGCCTCTCTGACGACCATGGAAGCCGGATACTCTCGCCTCGACGACGTCATAGAGAGCTCGCTTCGGCGGGTTATCACCAATAACCGCCTCCACGAGGCGGTGCGCGACACCAATCTGATCAATCAGATCGATCGAAGTGATGCGGTCGAAGCGGAGGTCGAGGAGCTGGACGAGGAGGGAATCGAGCAGATCGAAGAGCTCATAACCGTCACCTCGCAGCAGCGGGAAGTGAACCGCGGTCGTCAGGAGCTCTCCAACGAGATGCTCGAATCGGCGGCGGAAGTCACACCGGACTTCGGCGTCGAGCTGATCGACACCGTCATTCGGCAGATCCGCTACTCGGATGACCTTACCGAAAGTGTGTACGACCGCATGGTATCGGAGCGAAACCGCATCGCTCAGGCCTACCGCTCCTACGGCGAAGGCCGCAAGGAGGAGATCCTCGGTGAGCTCGAAAACGAGCGCCAGCAGATCATCTCGACGGCGGAACGCCAGGCACAGGAGATCCGCGGTGATGCGGACGCACAGGCCGCGCGAATCTACTCCGAGGCCTATCAGCAGGATCCGGATTTCTTCGAGTTCTGGCGGGCTATCTCATCCTATGAGCAGACCCTCCCGCGGTTCCGAAAGACCCTGACCACCGATATGGACTACTTCAACTT
>CAYOFA010000082.1:9923-12426 GCA_964402885.1 uncultured Spirochaetaceae bacterium | reverse complement strand
CGGCGGCGCATCAACTGCCGGAGCTCTCCCACCCCTGAGGCCACTCCGTCGAAGGCGCCCGGATGTTCGCGGCAGGCCGCCTCGATCTCCACGGCGGTTGCCTCGAACTCGGTCTCGTACTTGCGGTAGGCGAACTTGCGCAGCACCTGCAGGAGGCGCCTGCGGTACTGTTTGAGGGTTCGCCCGTCGAGCGTGGCTCCTCCTCTGATGAGCCCAACCAGCACCCTCGCCTCCTCCTGCCGGTCGACGCACCGGGCGGAAGGCAGTCGGTCGCGGAGGTCTTCCAGGCTCTCCACCGACAGATCGCCGACCACCGACGGCGAGGCGCTGAAGCGATGGAGCTGCGGCATCGGCAGCTTCCGACCGCCGGAGAGGACCACACTGTCGCCCGACACGGGGAAGGCCTCCCGAACCCGGGCGGGCACATAGGCCTCCTGCAGATAGGAGGCAACCTCGCGGGCGAGGAGGAACCGGGTGATCTCCTCCCGGCCGGAGGCGGCGGCCGCTGCGCCGTTTGCGTTCACTTCGCCGGCCGCAGAGGCCCGGGGCGCTGCGGCGGATTGGGCGGCGCGGCCGTAGCGCTCCCTCGTGGTAACCGCGAGGGCGAACTCCACATTGGAGGTAGCACGCGAGATGCTCTGCCGCCCTCCGCGATACTGCGTGTAATCGGTGGCGAAGAGCTCGACATCTCCCCGCTCCGAGAGCATATCCACGATCTGATCGACAGGGACGATGCCGTCGCTCGAGTAGCTCAACACCAGAAACCGCGCATCCACGGCGTTGAGAACCTCACGGAAGGCCGATTCGGCGCGTCGCTTCGAGCAGAAGTCCGAGCGGGTCCGATCCCAGTCCTTGCGGATGCCGGCTTTGTGCAGAAGCCTCCCGTCGGGGCCGCGCTCGTCGGGCACCGGCGGTTTGTCCCACCGGGCAATGGTATTGAGCATGAAGTAGTTGCTTCCGTACTGGTGGGTGTTATACGGGGGGTCGAGGTACACGAGATCGGCGGAGTTCCGCGAGAGAAACTCCGCCGCGTCGGCCTCCTCCGCCCTCGATGGCGCCCCGTCGATGAGCTCCGGGGCCTCGATCCGCATCGGCGCCATGATCCGCCCGAGCGCGTCCCGGCCGTGCCCACCGAAGCCCTTGTGATAGGCCTTGAACACCCCTGAGGTGTTGGCGTGGGTGGACGCCTCGTAGAGAAGCGCCGCGAGGAGCAGGAGGCGTTCGCGACGCCCCGCGTTCCCAGCCGGATATCGCTCCTCGATTGCGTCGCGGACGGCGTCGATGTAGCGGGCGTTCTCGGCGGTGTAGAAGAGCCGCTCGGTGCGAAAGTCGGCCTCCGCAGTGTTCCGCGGGGCGTAGTTGCGGGCGATGTAGCCCCGCGCGGCGTCCGCGCGACCGGCGTGGCCCGCGGCCTCTCCGATGCGGTGGAAATGGTCGAAGGCGGCCTCCACGCCGCCGAGCTCGGGGAACAGATTCCGCCCGTCGGCGGCGTCCACCTCGAGGGCGGCCGCGTTGAGGACCCACGCGTAGTGCTCCCGGTCGCAGGCTGCGACCTCGAAGCCCATGTACTTTGCGAGCCGAGCCACCGAGCCGGATCCGGCAAAGGGATCTACGAAGCGCCGCACCTCGGCCCGCTCGGAGAGCTCGGCAAAGACGGGCTCGAGAAAGGGCAGCAGGGCGCGCTTGTTTCCGATGTAGGCAATGAGCTGTCGGGTGAGGTACGGGTGTCGGGGCTCCATGTTCACTTGCGGAAGGCCGGTGGCGTTGTTAGTATGCTGCCATGCCTGCGAAGCGGCTGTCAATCTTGCTCAGTGAAACGGAGACGACGGAAATCCGCGGCTCCGGCGACCCGCTCATCACCTCGATCCGCTACGACTCGAGAGCGGTGACCGAGGGCGGTCTCTTCGTGGCCGTCACCGGCTTCCACGTCGACGGGCATGACTACATCGGGGACGCAATCGCCCGGGGCGCGGCCGCCGTCGTGGTCGAGAGGCCCGAGACGGCCGGAGCTGTCCCGCCCGATGTTCCCCTCGTGGTCGTTCCCGGCTCGCGACCTGCTCTCTCCTCCATTGCCGCCGTCTTCTACGATCATCCTTCCCGGGAGCTCTATGTCATCGGAGTTACCGGGACGGACGGAAAGAGCAGCACGGTCGCCTTCATCGAGCAGATCCTCACCGCCGCCGGCTTCCGAACCGGGCTCATCTCCACGGTCACCGTCAAGACCGGAGACACTCTCGAGAAGAACCCGAACCGCCAGTCGACCCCCGAGGCGGTCGAGCTCCAGGGCTACCTTGCCGATATGCGCTCGGCCGGGAAGGAGATCGCCGTGGTGGAGGCCACCTCTCACGGGTTGTCCCCGCGAACTTCACGCCTCGCGGACGTGGACTTCGACCTCGCGGTATTCACCAACCTTTCCCACGAGCACCTCGAGTTCCACGGAAGCTTCGAGCAGTACCGGGACGACAAGGCGAATCTGTTCAGGGCGCTCGATAGGGCGCCGCGG
>CAYOFA010000082.1:0-9823 GCA_964402885.1 uncultured Spirochaetaceae bacterium | reverse complement strand
GCCGACGCGCGACGGTTCGCCGTCGTGAACGCGGGCGACGAGCACGGCGAATACATGGCCGGCGCCACCCGGCGCCCGACGTTGCGCTACGGCATATCCGGAGAGCCTGCCGGCCCGGGACTCCGGGCCGCCCCGGCTGCCGTCCTCGACCTGACCGCCCGGGACGTGAGCCCGGGCATCGACGGAACGAGCTTCACGCTTGCCGACGGCGCGGGTAACAGCAGACCCCTCCGGCTCCCGATGCCCGGCGTGTTCCAGGTCGAGAACGTGCTCGCCGCCCTGCTCGCCGCTGCCGGGGCCACCGGCCGATCTCCCCTCGAGCTTGCCGCTGCGGTGGAAGCTCTGGTGCCGGTCGAAGGACGACTCGTGCCGGTGGGGCGTGAGACGCCGTTCGCAGTGGTAGTCGACTACGCCCACACGCCCAACTCCTACGAGAAGCTCTTTCCCATCATTCGCGCCTCCACTCCCGGGCGTATCATTGCGCTCTTTGGTTCGGCAGGGGAACGTGACATTGAGAAGCGGGCCTTGCAGGGGGCGGTCGCAGCGCGCCACTGCGAGCTCATCGTTCTCTGTGACGAGGATCCCCGCGGCGAAGATCCGGCGGCGATCCTCAGGGCCATCGAGAGCGGCATCAACACCGCCGATCCCGACAGGCGCAGGGGAGAAGGTTACCTCGTCATAGAGGATCGGCGTGCGGCAATTCGCGCAGCGGTCGACAGGGCGGAGCCGGGCGACACCATCGTACTCCTCGGCAAGGGCCACGAGCGCAGCATCATCTACGCCGAGGGGCCGCGCCCCTGGAACGAGGCGGAGGTTGCTCTCGAGGTACTGATAGAAGCCGGATACGAACAGCCACGTCAGGAGGCAACTACATGACGCGCGTTGGGATTCTCTACGGCGGACGCTCCGGTGAGCACGAGGTGTCGCTTCACTCGGCGGCCTCGGTCATCCATCGCCTCGACACCGATCGCTTCCGGGCCGTGCCGATCGGCATAACCCGCAACGGAGAGTGGTTTTCCCAGGATTCCGCCCGGGTTGCGCAAGAGGCCGCTGAAGACGGGGTCCTCACCATCTCGGCCGGCGAGGCGGATCGCGTGTCGGTGGTACCGGCGAGAGGGCTCTTCGTCGCGGGCGAGAACCTCGGGGTGGACGTGGTCTTTCCGGTGCTCCACGGATCCTTCGGCGAGGACGGAACCGTGCAGGGCCTTCTCGAGATCGCCGGTATCCCCTACGTGGGGGCGGCTGTGCTCGGCAGCTCCCTCGGGATGGACAAGGAGCTCGCCAAGCGCCTGTGGCAGCAGGCGGGGCTTCCCACGGTTCCCTTCCAGACGCTGCGGCGGGAGCATCTCGTCGACGAGTCGGACGTGATCGACCAGCATCGCCTCGAGAAGGCGGCGAGCCGCATCGCCCGCGCCCTGGATCTCCCCTGGTTCGTGAAGCCGGCACGTGCGGGATCTTCGGTAGGCGTAACGAGGATCCGGACGCCGGAGGAGTTCCCCGATGCCGCGAGGGCGGCGCTGCAGTTCGACACCAAGCTGCTTGTGGAGCCGCAGATCACCGGGCGCGAGATAGAATGCTCGGTCATGGGGACGGAGGAAATACGCACCTTCGCGCCGGGCGAGATCAAGCCCCGAAACGGCTTCTACAGTTATGAGGCGAAGTACGTTGATCCGGAGGGAGCCGCCCTTTTCGTCCCGGCGGATCTCGACGACAAGACTGCCGCGGATATCCGGGGTGTTGCCGCCGCTGCCTACCGCGCCGTAGACTGCGAGGGCTTCGCGCGCATCGACTTCTTCCTCGAGGACAATAGCGGGGAGCTCTACCTCAATGAGATAAATACCATTCCCGGGTTCACCAGCATCAGCATGTTTCCGAAACTCTGCGAGGCGGGGGGATTATCCTACGAGGATCTGCTTGCGGACCTGATATCAATTGCGATGCGACGTCACCGATTGAGATCTGCGTTGACCTACCAGTGGTCGTAGGAGACCACACGATCGAGCGGCAGTCGATCCTCTCGCGCCGCAGGCTCCGCAGGATGGCCGACGGCGAGCAGCATCACCACACGCATCTGATACGGCACCGTAAGCAGCGATTTCACGTCCCGTTCCTCGAAAGTCGTCACCACGCAGGTTCCCAGGTCCTCATGGACCGCCTGGAGCATCATGAACGAACAGGCAACCCCCAGGTCGACGGGATAGGAAAGCTGCCCGTTGGGCATCTTGTATTCCACGTTGGTGGTGCAGAGCGCGATGACAACCGGGGCCTGCCCCACGTATTCCTGGCCGAAGGCCGCCTCCTGTACCCGGCGGCGCATATCGGCTTTCTGAATGACGACGAACCGCCAGGCCTGACGATTCTTCGCAGACGGTGCCACCCGCCCGGCCTCGAGAATACGGGTGAGCTGCCCCTCGGACACGGCCTCGTCGGTAAAACTGCGCACGCTGGCGCGATTGTCGATTTCAGGCAGCAATGCCATCCCTCTCCTCCGTCGCCGTTCGGTTATTGACGAAGCTGATCCGCCGAATCTATGCTCGATATCGGATGAAAACGCCCTCCGCCATTGTTCTGCTTCTGATTGTAGCAATTCACCTCGCTTTTTCACAGTCCCGTGATGAATCCGGGGCCCGTCAGGCCGCTGCGGGCCTTGTGATGGAGCATTATCGGGCAATGCGTAGCTTGCATCCGCGGCTCGAAGGGTCGGAGGGCGAGGAGCGCACCCTGTCCTATCTCGAGCAGGTTCTCGGCCGGCACGGCATCTCCCTCTCCACGCGCGATTTCTCCGCCCTCGAGAACGGCCACTCTTTCTCGCGCATTGCCACCGCGACGCTCCCGGGCGTCATGCCGGGTCGGGTGCTGCTCATCGTGCCGATAAACCATGCAGCAGATAGTTCCCCCGACTCCGACGGCAGCGTCAGTCTCGCCGGCGCGATGGCGTTGATCGAGGCCCTGGCGGAGGACAGCAACCGCCCCAGCATGTCCTTCGTGTTCGTGGGCGCAGATGTCGGAAACCGACACCTCGGCACTCGCCTTCTGCTCTCGGACATAGAGGGGCAGGAGGAGCAGACGGCCGCGGTATACCTCGACGTCGAAGCGCCGGGACAGCGCCTCTCCGTGCAGCTCGGCGCCGCCGATATCCCGGCACCGCGATGGCTTGCCGAGCCGGCGGTCCGGGCACTGGTGGCAAGCCGCCTGCCGCGACGACAGCATCTGAGCTCTCTGCAGGTCGCCCGCTCTCCGCTTACGCCGAAGACGATCCTCGGCAGCTACCTCGAGCGCGGCGTGCCGGCGGTCCGCATCCACGATCCCGCGGCGGGCCCGGCGTTCGCCGAACCTGCGGAGCCGGAGCTCACCGCGGAGTGGGCCGCGTCCTACGTCGACTTTCTGGAAGAGGTAGTACGCGGCGCGGCTCCGCCTCCCACTGCGAGCTGGGACCGGCATTACATCTACGGCGTCGTATCGAACTCGGTGTTCTTCGTGGGCGAGCGCAGTTACCTTATTCTGCTGCTTGCGGTGCTTGCCTCGCCCATTATTTACGGCATCGCGTTTCGGAGCCGGCTCGTGCGCTACGTGAGACTGGTGGCGCGGCACATGTGGGCGCTCGCGGTCCTGGCCGGCCTGATGTTTCTGTTCTTCTTCATCGCAACGGCCCTCATCCGGGGGATCATGGACTTCAGGGACTTCCCTACACTCTGGCAGTACGCGCCGGGGCCGTATTTCCTGCTGAAACTGCTCATCTCCATCTTCCTGTTTGCCATCGTCTTCCAGTCGATTCGCGGCCTGCCCTTCCCCCGCAACGGGAGCTTCTACTCCGCCTCCGCCATCCTTCTGCTGTTCTTCGACGTCGTGCTTCTTTCGGTGTTCGACATCGCATTCACCTTCTACTTTCTCTGGGGGTTCCTGTTCGCCTTCTTCTTCTCACTCACGCGATCGCCGTGGCTCAAGCTGCTCTTTCTGCTCGCGGCACCGGCGTGGTTGGTCATCGGGGGCGCGGAGCTCTTCGCAGCCGGCGAACTTTCCGCAGCGGAGGGACTGCTGCTCTCTCCGGTTTCGGGCAACCTCATTTTCGCCTTCGTGCTCCTGCCCTTCCTGCTGATGCTCATTCGAATCGATCTGATGCTCCACCGACGTCTGAGACTCCCGCACGGATCGACGCTTCGCGCCATCATCCTCGGCTCCGCGGCGGCGGCCGTTCTCTTCGCCTCCGGTCTCGTCTTTCTCGACCCCTTCTCCCCCGAGCGACCCCAGCCGGTCGACGCCGTGGAGGTCGTTGACCTTACCGCCGGCGAGCACAGGCTCGAGCTCTCCAGCCCCGCCCCCCTGGAGGGCCTGGTGGTCAGTCGCAGTGGAGCCAGCTTCGAGATCGATACCGAAGCGCGCCGGCACTCACTCCTGCTCGCCGGGATGCCCGAGCCGGTTTCTCTCAGCACATCGGCAGACCAGTTCCTCTCCCGCAGCCGTCGCAGCATTCTCGTCGACTCATCCCTCGAGCCCGGCGAGGTGCGGGTTACGGTTACCAGTCCGCAGGAAATCCTCATCTTCGACTCTCAGTTTCCCACCGAGGACGTGGATCCGGGACGACTGGTGCGCTTCGCCATCGGCCCCTTCCCTCCGAATCCCCTGGAGATAAGCTTCACTGTGCCACGGGAGCTGCCGACCCGGATCGACATCGAGCTCGTATCACGAGAGACGGCCTTTCCAATAGAGAGCACCGAGCCGCGCTTCCGGCTTCGCACCCGCACACGTGTGCTGCAATCGTTGAGCCCATGACTCGCGCGCCGGTCTTCTTTCACGTCGACCTCGATGCGTTCTATGCGTCGGTCGAGCAGCTCGATAACCCGGAGCTCCTCGGGAAGCCGGTCATTGTCGGCGCAAGCCCGGGGCACCGCGGCGTGGTTGCCGCCTGCTCCTACGAGGCGCGCGCCTACGGCGTCCACTCGGCCATGCCGATTTCCGAGGCAGCCCGGCGCTGCCCGCACGCAGCCTTCCGCCCCGTGCGGATGGCGCGTTATCAGGAAATGTCTCAGGAGGTGATGGCGATCTTCGAGCGCTACTCGCCGGAGTTGCAGCAGATCTCGGTCGACGAGGCCTTTCTCGACATGACCGGCACCGAGAGGCTGTTCGGACCGCCCGCCGAAACCGCGGCCCGCCTCAAGACGGACGTACGGAGCTCGCTCGGGCTCGTGATTTCTGTGGGGATCGGTCCGAGCCGTTACATCGCGAAACTCGCCTCCGCCTGGAGCAAGCCGGACGGCCTGCACGAGGTGCACCCCGGCGAGGAGACCGACTTCGTGGCCGGCCTCGCGCTGAAGGACCTCTGGGGCGTCGGCGGCAAAACATTGCGCCGGCTGAACGATTTCGGGATGCATACGGTCGCCGATCTGCGCGAGAAGCGGCCGGAGGAGCTCTACCGGCTCTTCGGGAAGGCGGCGGGAGACTACCTCCACGCGGTGAGTCGGGGCGTCGACCCCGGTATATACTCCGGCGAGGCGCAGTCCCACTCGGTCTCGAATGAGACCACCTTCGGTCACGATGTGCGCGAGAGGGAAGTCATCGAGAGCACCATTCTCGAGCTCTGCCACGGCGTGGTCTTTCGGCTGCTTCGCCACGGCCTGATCTCGCGAACGGTCACGCTGAAGCTTCGGTTCTCGGATTTCACGACTACCACGGTACGCCGCACGCTCAGCGAGCCGGTTGCCTCCACGGAGTCGCTCTACCGATTGGTAGTTGCCATGCTGGACGAAAAATGGGACGGCGCCCGCGAAATACGACTTCTCGGCGTCGGCGTGGCGCAGGTGGAAGCAAAGGACGAGGTGCGACAGGGCGACCTCTTCGAGGGACGCGACGACCGCCGCCGACGGGTGGAACAGGCCGCTCTCGACGTCAATTCACGATTCGGAAAGATGGGGCTCACCCGGGCCCGACTGCTGAAGCCGAGGCCCGGAGACGCCGAGTCCGGCGGCGAGTAGCCGGCGCTCGCGCGGCGACGGCGGCCGGCGGCAGGCCGCCTGTCTGCCGCCCGCCGGGGAGCGGCGCCGCCTGGCGGACCTCAGATGTCGTCGCGTAGCTCCCGCGCCCGTTCGAGCTGTCGACCTTTTCGCGAGCCGGGCTCGGCCTGCGCGGCGAGCTCGTCTATGACATCCTCGAGGATCCGCCGGGCCTCTTCCTCGTCGCCGACGGGCGGAATGTCTACCGTCCCCTCGTAGTAGAAACTCTGCTCGAGAATCCCGTCGGCCCGCTCGTGTTCGCGTTGCTTCGAAGCCTGTTCGCGTTGGCGCTTCCTGCGATCCCAGTCGCGATCGATGAGATGAGAGGCGAGCTCGAAGCGAATCGGATAGTACAACTCCTCCTCGCCCGCCCGCACATCGGCGAGATGGAGGTCCACCGCTTTCCTGCCCAGGGAAACCGCGTAGTCGGTATTCCCGAACGAAATGAGGCCGCCGGGCACCCTGGCGTAGAGAAGGCCGAGGACATAGTACGATTCCGCATGGTCGGGGTCGCGCTGGATGGACTGCTCGAGGAGATCACGCATGGGACCCGCCTGCCTGAGGCTGCTGAGGATACCACGGGTCTCGCCCCACCGACCGAGGTTCGAGGCCTTCCAGTAGTAGCCGAGGTTGTTCGAGGGATCGGCCTCGATCGCCTGATCGCCATACTCCATGCCCCGGTCGTAGACCTCCATCGCGGCGTCGTCATCGCCCTCCTCGTCGCGAAGCTCATCACCTATGCCGAGCTGCACGCGGGAGAGGCGCCAGTATACCTCGGCGCGCTGACTGTCCGACGATGCGCTCGAGAGTGCGCGTTCGAGAACCTCGACGGTGCGCTCGTAGCGCTCTTCGTCGTAGAGCTCATCCGACTCCTCTATCAGCGACGAAACCTGGGCAAAGGCCCCCTGCGTCGAGATGAGCAGAACTACTGCAAGTACCCACAAACGCTTCATGCTACTCCTCCTCCGGCGGCAATATGTCCGACACCAACGGCGAGACCCATTCGGCGAGTGATTCGAGAAAGACGGTGTCGGCCTCGGTGAACGGCTCTTTTACGTGGGAGTCGATATCTATCTCGCCGATCACCGTTCCGTCCCCGAAAACGGGAACAACGATTTCCGACTTCACGTGTATGCTGCAGGAGAGATAGTTGTCCGCGGCCTCGACATCCTGTACCACGAAGGTTTCCTCCCGCTCGGCGGCCTGGCCGCAGATGCCGCGACCGAAGGGAATGCGCACGTGCTCGGTCGGCTCACCCGAAAACGGTCCGAGGGCGAGCTCCCGCCGGCCCGGCACGGTGATGTAGAAGCCGAACCAGTCGTAGTGCGGAACCCGCTCGGCGAGCAGGTTGCAGATCCGCTGAAGCCGGGTCCCCGAGGAAGCATCAGCTGAAAGGAGATCATCGACCTCACGGTCGAGCTCCGGAGTGAAAACATCGCTCATACACAACTCTCTTTCACAACTCTCTATCGACTGACGTCTCGCAAGCTTGATGCGCGCGGTGCATTATAGATATTCTTCCTGAAAATGGCCATTATTGGTAAGGCAATCCACTCATGATCAGAATCAACGAACATTACTCGAAACTGCAGGCCGGCTACCTTTTCGTGGAAGTGGCGCGACGGATCCGCGAGTACGAAGAAGCTCATCCGGACGCCTCGATCATCAAACTCGGCATCGGGGACGTGACACGGCCCCTTCCCCCCTCGATCGTTTCCGCCTTCGAAGAGGCGGTCCACGAGATGGGGGCCGTTGAAACCTTTCGGGGATACGGCCCCGAACAGGGCTACGAGTTCCTCCGTGAGCCAATTGCCGAGCGCGACTACCGCGGCTACGGCATGGATATCTCCGCCGATGAGATCTTCATCTCCGACGGGGCGAAGAATGATGTCGGAAACCTGCAGGAGCTTTTTGCACCCGACATTCAGGTTGCCGTTCAGGACCCGGTCTATCCCGTGTACGTGGATACCAATGTCATGGCCGGGCGAACCGGCCCTGCCCGGGACGGGCGATATGAGGGGCTCACCTATCTCTCCGCGGGATTCGAGAACGACTTCGTCCCCGAGCCTCCCGAGGAGGCGGTGGACCTCATCTACCTCTGCTTCCCGAACAACCCGACCGGCTCGGTGGCGACCCATGAGCAACTCGCGCGATGGGTGGACTACGCACGAAAGAACAAAGCCCTCATCCTCTTCGACGCGGCCTACGTCGCCTTCATCCGTGACGAGGGACTGCCCCGCTCCATCTTCGAGATCGAGGGTGCCCGCGAGGTAGCCATCGAGTTCCGCAGCTTCTCCAAGGACGCCGGATTCACCGGTACGCGCTGCGCGTTCACCGTCATCCCGAAGGACGTCACCGCCTACGATTCCCGCGGAATGGCCCACAAGGTGCATCCGCTCTGGAATCGCCGGCACTCGACGAAGTTCAACGGCGTTTCCTATCCGGTACAGCGGGCCGCGGCGGCCGTCTACAGCGAGGCGGGAACGCGCGAGACGCGCGAGCTCGCCGATTTCTACCTCGAAAATGCGCGCATCATCCGCAAAGGGCTCGACGCGATCGGCCTGAATTACACCGGCGGGACCAACAGCCCCTACATATGGGCGCACGGGGGCGGCAGGGACTCCTGGGAGCTCTTCGACATGCTGCTAAACGAGGCCTCGGTCGTCACCACTCCCGGCGCCGGCTTCGGCAAAGGGGGAGACGGTTTCATTCGCATCTCCGCCTTCAACTCGCGAGAGAACGTCGAGGAAGCCATGACCCGAATCTCGAAATCTCTCGGCTGACTGAGACGCGATGCATCTCCTGCTTGCACCGCCCGCGGCCAAAGCCCGCACGGGCGGTGCCGTGTATAACCGCCGTGTCGCTGCCATCCTCGAGCCCGAGGGCTTCCTGCGGTATCGCATTGCCGATTCCGCCGACATTTCCCGCGCCATCGCGGATGCCGGGGCCGCGGCCGCAGCCGCGGGCGATGCCGCCGGCGTGGGCGCAGCAGCCGGGGCGCGCGCCGGCTCCGGGGTGGACTCCCTCCTCCTCGACGGGCTCTACCTCGACGATCCGGATTTCGCGGCGGTGTTCGACCGCATTTCAGGGGTGGAGGTCGGGCTCCTGCTGCACTTCATGCCGTCGGTGATCGACCCCGCAGCGAGGGAGCGCGAGGACGCAGTCATCGCGGGCAGCAGCTACTTCGTCGTGCCGAGCCGCTACGCCGCCACCGAGCTCGAGAGCCGCGGTGTGGATCCGGACCGTATCGGGGTGGTAAAGCCGGGCGTGGACGAGCAGAAACTCGCGCGGCCCACGCCTGAGCTCTTCGACACGGGGACACCCCGGCTTCTGACCGTCGCGAACTTCTCCGCCGTGAAGGAGCTCGACTGGCTGATCGGTCCTCTCGAGCAGGTCGCGGACCTCGACTGGCGGTGGGAAATCCTCGGCGATACCAAGGCGGACCCGGAGAGCTACACGCGGTTTCGCAGGCGACTTGCCGGCAGCGCCATCGTCGATCGAGTGCAGGTCCACGGAAGTGTTGCCGAGGAAGAGGTGCAGCAGATCCTCCAGCGCGGCACCGTCTTTCTGCTTCCGACCCGCTTCGAGCCCTACGGAGTCGCCCTTGCCGAGGCGCTCGCCTCCGGCGTGCCGATCGTGACCAACCGGGTCGGCGGCGTGGACGAGGTGGTCCGCCACGGTGAGGTGGGATATCTCCTCGAGCGCGGCGACGAGGCCGCCTGGGCGGGAAGTATCCGGAGACTTCTGGAGGATTCAGATCTTCTGGGAGCATTCCGCGGCAACGCGCGGTTCTATCGCCTCGAGCTTCCCACCTGGAAGATTACCGCCCGGCGCCT
>CAYOFA010000081.1:0-14408 GCA_964402885.1 uncultured Spirochaetaceae bacterium | reverse complement strand
TCGAGCACCGTCTCGGCGTTCTGGCGGACCGCCGGGTGGTTTCCTTCATCGGATTTCTCCTCGACCTTCGTCTTCAGTCTCAGTATGCGATTCCGTCCGATTCCGCGCAGGCCGAAGACCTGGACGGCGGGGTCGGAATGCGTCAGGAACCGCGAGTACAGCTCGGCGAGGGCCTCGTCCTCTTTCTGTGAGAGCTCCCGGGCAATGAATCCGAGAAGCCGCGACTGCGTCACTGACCACTCTGCCTCCACGGCTTTCTCGAGCGCCCCGATGGAACCCGAAAGATCATGCTCCATAAGGGCGGCGGCAGCCGCGAGCCGGTCGTTCATCGGCTTGTCACTGTCGAGGAGATACTCCTCGACAAAGGTCTCGGCCCTGCGCGTGCCGAGCTGGATGAGTGTGGCAAATGCCTCGGACCGCACCCGCTCCTCAGGGTCCTGCTCGGCCTTGTAGATGACCGCGGGCACGGCATCGGTCATGCCGTTCCGCGCCACGCCCTGAAGGGCAAACTGACGCACCCGCCACACCGAGTCGCGCAGTGCAGCCATCAGGGTGGGCTCCGTCTCGGGATCATCGAACCGGCTCAGTGCTGATACCGCGTATGCCCGGACGACGGCGTCCTCGGCGGAAACCATCTCCTTCAGGACGTCGAGCGCCGTGGGATCTCCGATTCGACCGAGAGCGTCTGCGGCATAGCCCCGGATGAGCCGGGCCTCGTCATCGTTGCGTGCGATGTCTACGAGGGCGTCGACGGCCGCCGGCGCCCCGACGTCTCCGAGTGCCAGGATGAGCTGCCCGCGGAGCTCGTCGTCGGCTGCCTCTTCGAGCGCCCCGACGAGGGCCTCCACGTCGCCCTCGCCGCCCTTCTCACCGATCACACGGGCCGCCTCAGCGGTGAACCCGGAATACGGGTCCGCGGCGATCGGGCGAACCGCGTCGACGGCCTCCGGAGGAAGCTCGAAGTCCCCGTTCCGCAGGTAGGACAGCGTCGCCCGGACCAGCTCCGGCCGTTCGTCCCGGTGATACTCGAGGATCTCGACCGCCTCGTCGACTGCCACGTCGGCATCCATCTGCGTGAAGAACTCGAAAATCGAGGCCTTGAGCCGCGGGTTCAACGAGCTCTGCAGCAATGCCTCCACTTCGTCATTGAGCTCGGTTACGCCGTTGCTGCTGAGCACCGGAAGCAGCTCCTCGACCTGAGAGTCAATGCCGTAGAGAAGGGTTTCCCGCCACTGCTCGATGAGGGGTTTCTCGTCGTCTTCCTCGGCCGTCTCTGCCTCTGAGCCGTCGTCGGCGCCGGACTCGCTGGTTTCGGCGTCAGCAGGCTCGGGCGATTCCTCCGCTTGCGGCGCGCTTTCTTCCGTCGGCGCGTCCTCTTCCGACGGAGCGTCCTGCGCGCCGAGGTTCAGCGGAACGATCAGGGCACACAAGACCATGAGCGCCGTCATCGCAAGCCGCGCCGGCGCGGCGGCGACGGCGGTGACGGCAACGGCAACAGCGTTGGGGAGCCCCGGATGATCTTTGTATCTGTAGTGCATATGTGCAAAACTCATGGCTTTCTCCGTGTTCTCAGCAGGGCGGAAAACGCCTCCACTTTCAGAATGTAGTACATACCGAGGCAGATGACGATGGATGCCGCCCCCGGAATCGCAAGCAGGCCGAGATTTCTGAACGTGCTGCCGTCCTGCCACCACGGACCCGTCCTGCCCAGGTACACGCGGATGAACACCGCGATGGGAATGAGGGTGGCGAATACTTTCCCCAGGGTCACGAGGATGCGCCCGAGATCGATGCCTCCGAGCGCCAGGGAGCTGCGGTACAGAAAAAGCAGCAGCCCCACCGTGAACGCGATGGAGTTTGCCAGCGCGAGGCCCCGCACACCGAGCACCGTCTCTTTGAGCCACAGACTCAGTCCGACGTCGAGAACGAGGGTCACTCCCGCCACGAGGAGCGGGGTGCGAAAGTCGTCGGTTGCGTAGAAAAAGCGCTGAAAAAAGTTGTAGGCACCGACGCTCAACAGGCCCAGTGAGTAGTACATGAGAACCTCGCTCGTGAGGACGGTGAACCTCGGCTCGAATGCGCCGCGCTGCAGGGCTACGGCAATGATCTCCCGGCCGAGTAACGACAGCACCAGGGCGGACGGGATCAGAAGCGTCACCAGGTATCGAAATCCGAACTGGAGGGTCTCGCCCAGCCCCTCTCTGTCTCTCGACGCCGCCTGGCGACTCATCCGCGGAAACAGCACTGTGGTGATTGCCGCCCCGAATATGCCGAAGGGAAGCTGCCAGAACACCAGTGCGTTGGTCATCGCCGATCCGCTTCCGTCCGCGAGACCGCTTGCAAACAGAATCGCGATCTGCTGGTTTATCGTGAAAATGGACGCCGTGCCTACGACCGGCAACCACTGACGCAGCACTTTGCGGAACCGCGGATCCCGGAAATCCCAGCGGGGCAAGAGACGGTAACCGAGGCCACTGAAGGAGGGCATCTGGAAGAGGATCTGAATGATGCCGCCGGCAAGGACCCCGACCGCCATCGAGAAGATCCCGAGACGGCGGTGCAGAAGGAGGATCGATGCGATGACGGTGAGCGAAAACAGCACCGGCGTCAGCGCAGGTACCAGGAAGCGACGGTGAGAGTTCAGCGTAGCCATGAGCACGGCGCTGAGGCTGATGAGCAGGGTATAGTGGATGAACCATCGGAATGCGTCCGCCGCGAGAACCTGCCGCTCGAGCTCCGGGAAGTCGAGGATCACGTTGACCACCGGCTGAGCAAAGACCACGGCGAGCAGCATTACGGGTGCGAGTACCACAAACTGGAACGTTGCAATGCTTCGCACCAGCCTCCGGGGGGTCTCCCCCGAGGGGTCCTCCACGATGCTCTGCGAGAGCACCGGGATGAACGCCGAGGAGAGTGCTCCTTCGGCCGTCAGTTTTCGCAGGTTGTTCGGTATCGTGAACACGAGGTTCAGCACGTCGGCGTTCCCCGACGCACCGAAAATGGCGCCGATCACCGCGATCCTCACAAAACCGAGCAGGCGCGAGGCGAAGGTGGAGACCATGACCGCCACGGTCGACCGGGCACTTCTGCCGAGAGATCGCTCAGACTGCTGCATTCCGCGTATACCGTCTCATGAACTCGGCCGAGAACTCCGTGAATCTGTCCGCACGGATCGCCTCACGAATATCATCGACCAGACGGCCAAGAAAGAAGAGGTTGTGCTGCGTGGCCAGTACGGGACCGAGAATCTCGTTCGCCTTGAACAGGTGCCGCAGAAAGGCGCGCGAGTAGCGGCTGCAGGTGGGACACCCGCACTCGGCGTCCAGCGGCGCCGTATCGCCGGTGAAGCGGGCGTTGTTCAGTGCCAGTCGCCCATCACGTGTGAAGACCGTACCGTTCCGCGCCGTACGCGTCGGAAACACACAATCGAACATGTCGATGCCGTTCCGTACCGCCTCCAGTATGTACTCGGGGGTGCCGACACCCATCAGGTAGCGGGGCTTCTCCGCGGGAAGCAGCTCCGCCGTGATGCCGAGGTATTCCACGAAGCGATCGAAGCTCTCGCCCACCGAGAGGCCGCCGACCGCGTAACCGGGGAAATCGAGATCGACGAGCTCGGCGGCGCTCTCCTTCCGCAGGTCGGAGAAGAAGTTGCCCTGAACGATCCCGAACACCAGCCCCTCGTATGACTTCGGAAGCCCGTCCCAGGTCTCGATTGCACGACGGGCCCACAGCGTCGTGATGTCCTTGGCCTCTTTTGCCTCCGCATGGTCGATATCCGGAGGGGTGCACACGTCGAGCACCATTTGTATATCGCTGCCGAGCCGGCCCTGCACCTCCGCCACCAGCTCCGGCGTCATGTGATGGCGGGAACCGTCGATGTGGGACCGAAACTCCACCCCCTCCTGCGTGATCTTTCGAAACGGTGCAAGTGAGAACACCTGGTACCCGCCCGAGTCGGTGAGAATGTTGTGGGGCCAGGTGGAGAACTCGTGAAGACCGCCGAACTCTCCAATCACCTCCATACCCGGTCTGAGGTACAGGTGATAGGTGTTCCCGAGGATCAGCCGAAACCCGAGCTCCTCCACCTGCCGATGTGTCAGCGCCTTCACGGTGCCGTTGGTGCCGACCGGCATGAAGACCGGCGTTTCCACCGGTCCGCGCGGCAGCTCCAGGCGACCGACGCGGGCCGCGGAGCGGCTGTCGCGGTGCTCTATCCGAAGTGGCGAGCGTCTGCTACGTGCGTGCATGTCGAAATCCGATGATACCGAGTACGAGAAACAGGAAAAACCCCGCCCAGGCGCCTGCCCACGGCGGTATGGTTCCCGCGGAGGCCAGCAACCCCGTCACCATTCCCACGATGTAGTACACCACCGAGAGAGAAAGCGAAACGAGCAGACTCATCAGCAGGATATTCTTCTGGAAGCGGCTCCCGACAGCACTTGCGATGAGCGTGACGATGAAGGGTGTCAGCGCGAACGAAAAGCGCTCGTAGTAACTCGTGAGGGCCTCGCGGTGCGGCAGGCCGGCCTGCCGCAACTCGCTGATGTAATCCTCGGCTTCCGCGAGATCCATCTCCTCGATATCCTGCGTGCGGCGGCGGAACGTCCCCGGGTCGGCCGTAAGCCTCGGGTCCTCGACGAGCCCCTGTGAGCTCCGCTCCAGCGTGTCGTCCTCCAGGCGCTCGAAAACCACCGCCTCGTGCAGAACCCATTTCCCCTCGCGCCACTCGGCCCAGTCGGCATTGATTCGCCGTTCGAGACGCCCGCTCGCGTCACGCAGGAGCACCGTGAGTCCGGAGAGCGTCGCGGTTGCATCGTTGTAGTAGTCGGCGTGGTAAATGACGCGGTTCGCTCCGCCGAGCAGCGTTACGTCGGTGTTACTGAAAGAACGGTTCACGTTCAGAAGCTCCCGGGTCAGTGCCGTTTTCCGACGGAAGGTGTCGATTACCACCGACTCCTCGAAGACGAACGAGCCCACGCTCAGAAGGAGGCCGGCCGCAATCAGAGGGGCTGCGAAGCGGTGCAGCGGCACGCCGGACGCCAGAACCGCGATCAGCTCATTGTTGCTGTAGAACATCCCGAGCGTATAAGAGGCGGCGAACAGTACGGATATCGGCAGCGCAAAGGACACGCTCTTCGGCACGTACAACAACTGAGCCCGTGCTACCTCGGAAAGCGGCACTTCCAGATTCAGGTAGCGGACGAGGTTGGAGAAGAGGTCCACGAGCTGAAGTACCAGCACGAAAAACAGAAGCGACACGAGAAGCACGGGTATGAACTGGGAGAGAACCATACGACTGAGGATTCTCATCGATGCCGCCTCACGAAAAAGACCAGTCCGCCAAGCCCGAGCAGGAGCAGGTTCGGTGCCCACATCGACAGGAAGGCCGAATAGGAGAGCTGCTGTGTGCCGAGCGTCTGTCCGGCTATCAGCATGGCCCAGTACACCACGGCCACCATCAGGCCCACGGCAAACCCGACCGATCTGCCGCTCCTCCGCGTGAGGAGCCCCACCGGGAAGGCAAACACCGTGAAGGCAAGACAGGCAAAGGGAATCGAGAACTTCTTGTGGAACTCGATCCAGTAGATCTGAAGGCTCCGGTCGCGAATTACGCGCGAATCCGAGCGCTGCAGCGACTCCAGACGAGCGCCCAGCTCCGCGGGGGTCGGCGGACGCCCGGCCCCGTCCTCTCCGTAGACACCCATCCTGCTTGCCGAGAGATAGTCCCGATAGAGCGCCGACCGCTCGCGGGCCACCGAAGCCTCGTGCGTCCGGCGACGCTCCGCGAGTTCGGCACGTTTTTCGCGGATCACCGCATAGACGTCCACCGAGCTCATCTCGCGGGGCCCCGGTGAGCGAACCGAGAAGGTGATATCGCGCAGCAGGACATTGTAGACCATAGACGCGGCAGAGAAGTACTCGTAACCGCCGCCCTCACCCGCTCGCCCCTGTTGACTGAATACATCTTCGAGCTCGAGAGAGAGCACCCCCGGTGCCGGGCCCTCCTCGGTGAGTCGGGCCTGATCGGCGGAAATGACACGCCGCTCACCGCCTTCAGGGGCCTCGATGATCACGAGGTTATCTATCCCCTCCCCGTCGACGTTCCCGGTCACGAGGGTACTGTCGCGGTACCTGATTACCGAGTGAGGCTCGAGCTCCAGTCTCGGATTGGAGTACAGCAACTCCCGGTAGAGATTGCCGAACCTGATGGTGCCGAGCGGAAGAAAGTAGTCGTTCATCACGAAAGAAAACACCGAAAAGGCAATCCCGAGTACCAGCATCGGCACAAACAGAACCCGATGGGAAATACCCGATGCACGGAAGGCGATGATCTCGTTGTCCGAGGACAGGCGGCCGACGGCCATCAGCGCACCCACGAGGGCCCCGAAAGGAAAGGATAGCGCAACGATAGAGGGAAGCGAGTAGAGAATGAGCTTGAGTACGTCGACCAGCGGCACATCCTTGGCCAGGATGTCTTCCGCAAGCAGCAGGAGCTGATTGACGAAAAAAATGAAGAAGAAGAACAGAAACGCCACGAGGAACGCGAGCAGGAACTCCCGGGCCACATAGGCGTACGTCGTATAGTACCTCCGCCCCGGCATAGGCACTCAACGTCCGGTGGAGCCGAAGCCTCCGCTTCCCCGAGCCGAATCGCTCAGGTTCCCCGGCTCGAACTCGGCCCTGACAACCGGCGCGACGACGATCTGCCCGATACGCTCCCCGCGACGCACCACAAACTCCTCGTCGCCGAGGTTGATCAGAATGAGTCGGATTTCTCCCCGATAGTCGGAATCGATAGTGCCGGGAGCGTTCAGGAGTGTCACACCGTGGTGCGCGGCAAGACCCGAACGGGGGCGAATCTGTCCCTCGTACCCGCGCGGAATGGCGAGCCTCACCCCCGTGGGTATGAGCGCCCGCCCGCCGGCAGGAATGGATACAGGATCCTCCACCGCCGCCTTCAGATCGGCGCCGGCGGCGTCGGCGGAGGAGTACACCGGCGTAAGGTCCGGCGGGCACTCGCAGGGAATGCCGAGCGCCCTCCATGTCTCACTCAGGGTGTACTCCTCGCTCATGAGCTAGTCGCGCCTGCGGTCCCGGTCGTGATGAGGCCGGTCACCGCGCCCGCGGTCACCGCCGCGTCCACGATCGCCCCCGCGTCCGCGGTCGCCGCCGCGTCCGCCCCGATCCGGTCGGAGGTTCGTGCCGGGCTCGTCCATACCCTCGTAGATGAGGCTGAGGTTGACGCGACCCATCTTATCGATCTCGATGAGCTTGACGTCCACCTCCTGGTTGAGCTCGAGTACGTCGCTGACCGAGTTCACCCGTTCGGCGGCCATCTTGGAAATGTGGCAGAGACCTTCCTTACCGGGCAGGAACTCGATGAATGCACCGAAGTCCATGATCCGCTTGACAACGCCCTTGTAGACCTTACCGACCTCAGGCTCCTCGAGAAGCTTCATGAAGGCATCTCGTGCGCCTTCCCCGCTTTCCTTGTCCTTCGTGTAGATGGTCACGATACCGCTGTCGTTGATGTCGGTCTGGACGCCGAAGCGCTCACTGATCCCCTTGATGTTCTTGCCGGAGGGTCCGATGAGGAGACCGATCTTGTCGGGGTCGACCTTGAAGGAAATGATCCGCGGCGCATACTCCGAAAGATCCGCCGCCGGCTGTGCGATGGCGTCATTCATCTTGTCGAGTATGAAGAGCCGGCCCTTGCGTGCCTGCTCGAGCGCGGTTTTCAGAACCTCGGGGTCGACGTTGCTAACCTTGATATCCATCTGGAAGGCGGTAATGCCCTCCTCGCTTCCCGCGACCTTGAAGTCCATGTCGCCGAGGTGATCCTCTTCACCGAGGATGTCGGAGAGCACGCGGACTTCATCCCCTTCCTTGACCATACCCATGGCAATACCGGCAACCGGTTTCCTGATGGGAACGCCGGCATCCATGAGGGACAGGCTGCTCGCACATACCGTCGCCATGGAGGACGAGCCGTTTGACTCGAGAATCTCCGAAACGATCCGTATGGTGTACGGGAAGGCCTCCCTGGTAGGAAGAACGGATTCGACCGCGCGGTAGGCGAGATGGCCGTGGCCGATCTCCCGGCGTCCGGTGCCGAGGCGGCCGGTCTCACCGACGGAGTACGGCGGAAAATTGTAATGGAGCAGGAACCGGGAGCGGCGGTCGCCCTCGATGTCATCGAAGATCTGCTCGTCGTGGGTCGTCCCCAGCGTGGTGATACCGAGCGCCTGCGTCTCTCCACGGGTGAACAGGGAGGAGCCGTGCGTGCGCTGCAGCACACTGATCTCGGCGGTGATGGGGCGGATATCCTCCAGCCCGCGACCGTCGGTGCGAGTACTGGTGTTGATGATGGAAGAGCGAACGACCTCTTTCTCGAGACCTTCCATGAGCTTGTGAAACTGCTTCTCATGGTCTTCGTCGATGTTCTCGGCGAAATGCTCGAGCGTCTCCTCTGCGACCTTCTTGATCGCGTCGCTGCGCTTGAACTTTCCCTTCACGAAGCAGGCCTCTTCCATCTTGGGGCGGGCGAAGGCCAGGATCTCCTGCTCCTTCTCCAGCGGAGGTGCCTCTTCGACGAGGGGCAGTTTTTCGAGACCCACGGCCTCGCGCATTTTCAGCTGTGCCGTGCACAGTTCCTGAATCGGGCCCCGGGCCTTCTCGATAGCGTCGATCATCAGGCTCTCGGGCACGTGATCGCCGCCACCTTCCACCATCGTAATACCCTCCTGGGTACCGGCAACGATGATGTCGAGCTCGGCCTGCTCGATCTGCTCGAAGGTCGGATTGACGAAGAGCTCCCCGTTCACCGAGGCGACTCGCACCGCGCCGGTGGGGCCCTCGAACGGAATGTCCGAAATGGTCACCGCAGCCGAGGCGGCAACCATCGCGACGACGTCCGGAGGATTGACCTGGTCCGTCGAAATGGTCGTCGGGACGACCTGAATATCGCGCTTGAAGGCCTTTGAAAACAGTGGCCGCATGGGGCGGTCGATGAGGCGGGAGACGAGAATCTCCTTGTCCTTGGGACGACCCTCGCGCTTTATGAAACCGCCGGGAATCTTACCCGCGGCATAGTACTTCTCGTTGTATTCTACCTGCAGGGGGACGTAGTCCAGTCCCTCCACCGGCTTATCCGATGAACATACGGTGGCGAGAACGGCGCTGCCCCCGTACTGGGCAAAGACCGCACCATTCGCCTGTTTGGCCATGCGTCCGGTCTCCAGGATGAGGTCTTCCTCTCCCACCTTGACCGTTACGCGTTCAATCTGTTGTTGCATATTTCTTCCTTCGTTTTTGAAACCGGGGACCCGACGGACCGACTATTTGCGCAGTCCGAGTTTCTTCAGCACTTCCCGGTATTTGTCGAGATCAGTCTTCTGGAGGTACCGAAGAAGCCGTCGACGCTGGCCGACCAGCTTGAGCAGGCCGCGTCGGGAGGCGTGGTCCTTGCTGTGAATCTTGAAGTGTTCCGTGAGTTCCTGAATGCGGCGGGTGAGCAGTGCTATCTGCACTTCGGTATCACCGGTGTTTTTCTCACTTCCGCCGTGAGCGCTGATGATTTCAGCCTTTTCCTCTTTGGTAAGCGACATCTCTTTCTCCTTCTATTCCAATCCCGGTTCTCGTAGTGAACTCGATCTGCAATATCCCGGCAGCCGGGACAGAAATCCTGCTGCCGCCCGATCCGGTGAGCCGAAGCCCCTCCGGGTCGATATGAACGACGGCCTCGAAGGGTCCGTCCGTTGTGAACACTGTGCTGTGGAATGCTCCTGAGGAGGGAATAACTTGCCCGACGAGCGACCGCGGTACCCACACCTCATGGTGGCTCGTCTCGATCGTCACATCTCGCAGGTCCAGCACGAAGCTTCCACCCAACAGCGCGCGAGCGGTTTCAAAGTCACCGTTCGCAACCGCCTGGCGTATACGGGTACTACTAACTGGGCTGCCATTATGATAAACGGCACCGGCAATGTCAACCCTGACCTCATGCGCCGTGAAGTAGCGGGCGACGCCTCGCGCGTCGGTATCCATGTTGCGGCCGCAGTGAAAATCCGGGCCCACCGCTGCGTACCCTATGTGCAGAGCACCCATCAGGTGATCGAGGAAATCCGTACCCGGCATGGCCCGAAAGGCCTCGTCGAAGTCGGCAAGAACCACCAGTCCGATGCCATAAGCCTCGAGGCGCTCCAGCTTCTGCCGAATCGAGAGGACGTCCCCCGCATAGGTATGAGGGCGCAGCACCGTCTGGGGATTCCTGCGGAACGTGAACACCGCCGGCGCCGCCGTACCCCGGTTTTCATCCAGGAGGTCGAACAGCGCCCTGTGGCCCGGATGAATGCCGTCGAAGACCCCGAAGGTCAGCGCGACCTCATCCGGCATTTTCAGTCTGCCCTCTTCAACGCTGCGCCAGTCGGCTACTCTCACACCCGCTCCACCGATACGAATACGTATTTCATTCGATCACCCGTCTTCTCGGTGACCGCCGCGAGCTGCCCGTCTTTCGTGAACAGCAGAACCAACCCGTCATCCAGCGCCGTCGCACCGGCGTCAGCCGGCGACAACGCAGCTCCGTGCGCCACACGAGCCACCAGCGCGTCTTCTATCGTCACTCGCTGGAGACCCTCGAGACGGTCGGCGAATGCCGAAGCGCCGGTCACGTCACGTGTCGCTACAAATTCGTCAGGCGACACCGCCTCGTCAACACTGAACGGGCCGATCGCCGTGCGGCGCAGCTGCGTTACGTGCGCTACGGTTCCGAGCCGCTCTGCGATATCCCGTGCCAGGGACCTCACGTACGTTCCCGACCCGCAGCGTATATCAAGCACCGCCTCAGGCGGATCGTACTCCGCAACTTCGATGGAGCGCACGTTCACCCGTCGGGCGTCGAGGGTAACCTGCTCGCCGCCCCTCACGCGCTGATATGCCCGCCGTCCGTCCACATGCACCGCCGAGTACGCCGGCGGTACCTGCTCGATTTCCCCCACAAACTCCCCGGCGATCTCCCGGAGCCGGCCGGCGTCAGGTGCCGCACCGCGCGCGGTCACCGCCCCCTCGGGATCGAGGGTTTCCGTCTCTACCCCGAAGTGAACCCGGGCCACGTAACGCTTGTCGAGGTCCGAAAAGACCCGGATGAGCCGCGTAAGTTTGCCGGTGAGAACGACAAGAAGACCTGTTGCAAAACGATCGAGAGTGCCCGCATGTCCCACTTTGCCGGTGGCAAGGGTTCGCTTGACGGGACCGAGCGCCTCGAAGGACGTACGGCCGGCGGGTTTGTCGAGAAGTATGAGACCTTCGGGCATCAGGAGTCCAGCTTGCGAATCGTCTCGGTAACGTTGAATCCTTCTTCGATGCTGTGATCTGCAACGAAGCGTAACTTCGGCGTAGACCGAAGCTCGAGATGCTTGCCGATACGTGATTGTATGAACCCGGCGCCGTGGTTCAGCCCTTCGACCGCCGCATCCAGTGCCTCCCTCGACACGTACCCGGACATCCGCACTGTTGCGTTGCGCAGATCCTTCGATAGAGAGACGGCCCGCACCAGGACCATGGAGGTGACACGGGGGTCCTTGATTTCCTCACGCAGGATGAGCGCGCTCACCTCCTGGAGGATGAGCTGCTCAACCCGCTCTACGCGAAACTTCGACATGATCCTAACTCGAGGACGACTGTGGCTGCCGCGCGTCTTCGAGCGTCTTGGCAACCTCTTTCAGCTCGAAGACCTCGAGCTGATCGCCGACCTTCACATCGTTGTAGTTTTCGACACCGACACCGCACTCATACCCGGCTTCGACCTCACGCGCATCGTTCTTGAAACGCTTGAGCGAGGAAATCTTGCCCGTGTATATCTGCACGCCGTCTCTGATGATGTGCACCTGGGCGTTGCGCCGCACGACACCGGAGGTAACGTAGGCACCGGCAATCAGGCCGATCTTGGGTACTTTGAAGATCTCCCGGACTTCCACCGTACCGATGGTCTGCTCCTCGTAGCTCGGCGCGAGCAGTCCTTCCATGGCGGAGCGGATGTCGTCTACTGCGTCGTAGATGACGTTATACTTGCGGATCTCCACCTTCTCCTGCTCCGCGAGCTCCGCGGCGCGAGGCGTCGGGCGTACGTGAAATCCGACGATGATGGCATTCGACGCGGAAGCGAGCATGACGTCGCTCTCGTTGATGGCGCCGGCTGCTGCGTGGATGACCGACAGTCGAATCGCCGGCGTGGACAGTTTCTCGAGTGCCGTCTGCACCGCCTCGACCGAACCGTGCACGTCGCCCTTGATGACGGTCTTGAGGTCCTGGACCTCGCCCTCCTGAATGCTGTCGTAGAGGTTGTCGAGGGTGATCTTGCGGACGTTCTTTGCGTCCTCCACCTTGCGGAGCTCCTGCCGCTTATCGCCGACCTGTCGCGCCATCTTTTCGCTCTCGGTCACCTGGAAGGGGTCGCCCGCGTTCGGAACGCCGGTTAGTCCGAGAATCTCGACCGGCGTCGACGGTTCGGCCTTATCCACCTTTTCGCCGCGGTCGTTGAACATTGCGCGCACACGTCCGGGATAGATGCCCGAAACGAAGTTGTCGCCGACCTCCAGGGTTCCGCGCTGCACGAGCACACTCGCCACCGTGCCGCGGCCCGGATCGATTCTGGACTCGATGATGGTCCCTTCGGCCTTCACGTCATAATCGGCGCGCAGCTCGAGTATTTCCGACTGCAGAAGAATGCTCTCGAGGAGCTTCTCGATGCCTTCGTGCTTGAGCGCGGAGACCTCGACAAAGAGGGTATTACCGCCCCACTCCTCCGGCATGAGATCCAGATCGGAGAGTTGCTGCTTGACCCGGTCCGGGTTTGCACTCGGCAGATCAACTTTGTTCACTGCGACAATAATGGGAACGCCGGCCTCTTTGGCGTGGTCGACCGCTTCACGGGTCTGCGGCATCACGCCGTCGTCCGCCGCCACGACGAGAATGACGATATCGGTGATCTGCGCCCCGCGTGCACGCATGAGAGTGAACGCCTCATGGCCCGGAGTATCGAGGAAGGTCACCCGACCATTGGGTACCTCGACCTGATAGGCGCCGATGTGCTGGGTTATTCCGCCGAATTCGCCACCCACGACGTCGGTGGTTCGAATGGCGTCGAGCAGTTTCGTCTTACCATGGTCGACGTGCCCCATAATGGTGACGACCGGTGGGCGATGCTGCAGCCGCTCCTCGGAATCTTCCTCGCCTTCGATGACGGTCTCATCGTAGAGCGAGACGATCTTGACCTTGCAGCCATATTCCGAGGCAAGTAGCTCCGCGGTCTCCGCGTCGATCTGCTGGTTGATGGTCACCATCATGCCCATGCTCATGAGCTTCCCGATGAGATCGGAAGCCTTGAGGTTCATCTTCCGAGCGAGCTCGGAGACGGTAACCACCTCCATGATATCGATTTCTTTGGGGACCGGATTGATCTTGGGCGCTCGACGCTTCTGCTTGTACTGGAAATCCCTCTCGGGCTGTCGCTCGCGCTTGGGGTACTGCTGCTCTTTCTTCTTGGTCTTATAGAACTTCTTGTGACTGGGCTTCTTTTCCTCGCCCTGTTTGGCCGGTGGAGCTCCACCTTCACGCCCGCGGGGCGGTGCGCCGCCGGTGGGCGGACCGGTGCGTCCCCGCGCAGGTCCGCGATCCGGAGCCGGTGCGCCGGTGCGACCCTGCGCTGCAGGAGCCCGACGCTCACCCTGAGGTGGAGTACCGGCTTCCCGTCGCGCGGCTTCCTGGCGCTCGCGCTCTTTGCGCTCGGCCTCGCGCTTCTTTTTTGCTTCCTCGCGTATGGAGTAACCGGCGCGCGGCTCGTCCTGCTGCGGGCGTCGGCGCGCCGTCGGCTGACCCTGCTGGGGCTGCTTCGGCTGCTCCGCTTCCGGTGCCGGCTGCTCGGCACGCTTGGCCGCAGGGCGCTGCTCCTCGCGGGCTGCGGGTTCCTGCTCGGCCGTCGTTGCCTGCGTCTCCTGCTCCGATTTTTCGGGTTTGGAAGACTTCTTGCGCACCACGACGCGGACCTTCTTCTTGTGGTCCTGCTTCGCCCCTTCTTCAGAGGGCGCAGCTTCAGCGCCTTTCTTATGTTTTATGAGAGTAGATTTCTTTTTCTGCGTCTGGTCCTTCTCTTCCGCCATAGCCTACCTTTCCCTATTGATAACATCTTTGCAGGAAAACATCAAAGGCACAAAAAGCCAGGCCCCAACGCGCACCTATTCTTCTTCCTCTTCATCCTGCTCGATAACCTCGACATTCTCGGAAATGATCTGCCGCACCTCGGCGACATCTTCCGCGCTGAAACCTTCCAACTCGGTGAGTTGTTCCTCGCTCAACTCGAGAAGGTCGAGTACTTCCTCAATGTTGTTTGCCTTGAGCTTTTCCAC
>CAYOFA010000080.1:8652-14906 GCA_964402885.1 uncultured Spirochaetaceae bacterium | reverse complement strand
CGGCGTCCCGTAGAACACCATCCTGCCCCCTGCAGCACCCGCATCCGGGCCGAGATCGAGAACCAGGTCGGCTGCTTCGATGAGCTCCGGGTCGTGCTCGACAACGATGAGGGTATTTCCCGCGTCCCGCAGACGATGCAGAACCCGAATGAGGCGGCCGATGTCGCGCGAGTGAAGTCCGATGCTCGGCTCGTCGAGCACGAACAGCGCATTCACGAGTGAGGTGCCCAGGGCGGTCGTCAGGTTTATGCGCTGCACCTCCCCGCCGCTGAGGGTGCGCGATTGCCGGTCGAGGGTCAGATAGCCCAGGCCGACGTCGAGCAGGTATCCGAGCCTGGTGGCTATCTCCTCGAGGAGGAGCTCCACCGCCTCGTCGAGTGGGCGGGGGAGATCGAGATGCTCGAAAAACGATACCGCTCGGGAGATGGGAAGGAGCATGATCTCATGAATGTTGAGCTGCGCACCGCCGCTCGAGAGTCGCCACAGAAGCGGCTCCGGTTTAAGCCGGGCTCCTCCGCAATCGGGGCAGGGCGTGTAGGTCCGATACTTGGAAAGCAGCACCCGGATATGCATCTTGTAGCTCTTCGACTCCAGCCAGTCGAAGAACCGCCGAATGCCGTACCACTCGCCGTCTTCCCAGGGGCCCTCGCCCTCGATGACCCACGCTTTCTCTTCAGCGGTGAGATCGCTCCAGGGAACGTCGGTTCGGACGCTGCGCGTGCGGGCGAAGTGCATCATTTCCGTCTGGCAGACGCCGTAGCTCTCGCTCTGCCACGGTCGCACCGCGCCGTCGGCCAGCGTCTTGCCCTTGTCGGGGACAACGAGGTCGTAGTCGATGCCGATGACCCGACCGAAGCCGCGACAGGTGTCGCAGGCGCCCATCGGCGAATTGAAGGAGAAGAAGTTCGGCAACGGCTCGCGGTAATGGATGTCGCATGCCGCACAGTGGAGATCTGCCGAGTAGTGTCGGGTTTCCCGGGGTTCGAGCTCCTCGTCGAGGACGTGGACGGAGGCCCGGCCCTTGCCGTGATGCATCGCCGCCTCGAGGTCCTCGCTGAGGCGCTGACGGTTCGCCGGCGTGTAGCGGGTCCGATCCTGTATCACCTCCACCGCCTCGGGCGTCTGAGAGTGCACGTGTGTGTATCCCTCCTGCCCGAGCAGCTCGATGATTTCCTGCGGATCGAAGGCGGGAGGAACCGGCACGGTGAAGGTGATCATGACCCGGCTTCCGCCCGGGATCTCAGCTTCGAGACCGTCGAGGATGCTCTGCGGCGTGTCGCGGCGCACTTCGCGCCCGCAGGATCGGCAGTAGAGGGTTGCCGCCCGCGCGAAGAGGAGTTTCAGATGATCGTTGAGCTCGGTCATGGTGCCGACGGTCGAACGGGAGGTGCGCACCGGGTTGGTCTGGTCGATGGCGATCGCCGGTGGTATTCCCTCGATCCGGTCGACCTGCGGCTTGTCCATTCGGTCGAGGAACTGTCTGGTGTAGGCGGAGAAAGTCTCCACATACCGCCGCTGCCCCTCGGAGTAGATCGTGTCGAAGGCCAGTGATGATTTGCCCGAGCCACTGACCCCCGTGATAACGATCAGTCTGTTGAGAGGAAACGCGAGACTGAGGTCCTTGAGATTGTTCTGCCGCGCCCCCTCGACGCGGATGGCGGCCCCGTATGCTTCGCTCGTCTGTGTATGCTGCATCATGTGGAACTCAGAGCTTAAGCTATAGTCGGTGCCGGTCGGAGGCAAGTGATGAGTCGACGAGAGCTCAGAGCTCCTCCTCCGAATCCGGCCAGAGGAGCTGCGGACCGGCGTCCGGCCCGCCCGCGCGTGGCGCGCCGTCTGTATCGAGGAGGGCGTATCGACGCGCGAGGTCCGGCGCGCGGCGGCGCACGAGGTCGATGTAGCCCTGTGCCTCATCGCCGTCACCGAGTGCCAGTTCTACATGCGCAAGTAGAGCATTTACGACGATCGAGTCGGGCCGGCGGTCGTGGGCAGGGAGCAGAATACGGCGTGCATCCGCGTAGTCGCCCGCTGCGATCGAGAGATTTGCCAGATTGACGCGGCTCGCAACTGATTCCGGAGCGATCTCGAGCGCAGACGTAAGGGCCGCCCGTGCCTCGTCGCGGCGACCGAAACGGCCGTGGAGCATGGCAAGCTGGTTGAGATGGCGTACGCGGGCGGGGCCGCGGGCAGTATCTGCGTCGGCGCGGACGCGGGTCACGGCGTCGGTGTAGATGACTCGCTCGAGATCGGCATTCGTCGCACGCGCGCGTTCGAGACGCCCGGGCCCGGCCGGCGGCATGATATTGAGCTCGGTTACGGGCACCGACAGTGACGGGAACCGGTTCCACGCCGTGGCGACGGGAACGAATCCTGTGGCGCCGGCGCCCGCCCGGCGGATGCGCGCGGAGGCGGCTCGCCAGGCCGCGGTGAAGCCATCCGAGAGTACGGTTGTCTCGATCGGGAGCCAGATGCGCCCGTCGTGGCGGAACACGGCATGGCGGTCACCCTCGAAGAGCCAGTCCCGCGAGGCCGGCTCGCCGGTGTCGAAGGCAAGAAGCACATGGTCCGGGGTCGTGACCACTGCAGTGGGGATACCGGCTGCCTCGTAGAGCGAGCTCAACAGCACGGTGGTATCGTCGCAGTCACCTGCGCGATGAAGAAGGGTGGTCCGCGGGAACCGCACGGTGTCCACGACACCGATGCGCCCGAGGATCTCGGAGATCGGCGTATCGGGATCCTCCACATAGTTGATGCCGAGCAGGCCGAGACCGTCGGCGATTCGGGCGGCGCGGGAGATCCGCGGCGAGAAGCTCTGCACGGCGGCTGCCGAGGCGGGCGACGGTCCGGATTCCGGGGTGTCGGGGACATCCGGCGCGCCGGCGAGCGCGTGCGTGAACCGCACCACATTGCCCTCGTTCGGCGTGACAAAGGCGGCGAGCTTTCGGGTGTCGTCCCAGGTGAGCGCTGTGCGGCGGTACAGGGTGATGGCCGTGGTGCGCGATGTCTCGACCGGTCCCGTCACCGAATCGGCCCGGATGGTGAGCCGGATCTGTACGGGCAGGTCCTCCTCGATGCGAAAGACCTCGGTGTTCAGGATGACGTGGAGCGGGATTTCGGTGGACGCCCCCGGCGCGAGGGATGCGACGGCCTCCGAGCTCACCGGATAGTCGCCGAAGCGCTTGAGCTCGAGCTCGACGACCACGTTGCGCAGAGGCGCGCCGCCGGTGTTCTCTATCGATATCGTCCCGACCGGCCGGTTTCGGTACGCCGAAGACAGCGAGGGAAAGAGATCTTCCACGCTGAGTGCGGCAACCCGGAGTGTGCCGCGGGGGTCCTCACGGGGTATGCCATGTCCCTCGAAATCGCGCCGCAGACTGCGGATGGCTTCGTCTATTCCGTCTCGGGCCGGATCGAGCACACGGATGCGCTCGTAGGCCTGCAACGCCTGACTGTAGGTCATGCGTGCGCTCTCCTGCCCGACGTCATCGAGGATTCTGCGCATTTCTGTCGCAAGCCTGGAAGCCTGTGCCTCGAGCCTGCTGATTTCCGCACGTGCCAGACCGTCCGCGGCTTCCGCGTCGAAGGGGTCGACGTCCAGCATCCGTTGCCAGGCGCTCTCGGCGAGGGCCGCGGCGCCCAGTTCCTCGTAGATCAGGGCCTTATTCCGCAGGGCTCCTGCAGTTCCGACGCCCGATGCAAACGCCTCGGAGACCGCGGCGCTTGCCGCCGCAAGTCGGGCCTGCGTGCCGGTCGGCTCCGCTATGCTCGTGTCGAGGAAGCGGGCGATGGTCCTGCGGCCGGGGTCGGCGACGTAGACGAAGCCGCGCTCTGAATCCACGGCGAGGCCCATCGCCTGCGCGAAGCTTCCGCCCTCTCCGTTGGGCACTTCGGGAACGTGCCACTGCAGGGCGCCGTTCGGGCGCAGTTTCCAGAGGCCCGTACGGGTAAGCAGAACGAAGGAGCCGTCCTCGTATACCGCCATGGCCGTAGTCTGTGCGAGGTCTTCCGGAGGCAGATGGGGCATGATGCTGTCCACCGCCGTTCCTTCGGCGGTGAACACGGTGATGCGGCGGCCTACCGTATCGAAACTCCAGATGCCACCCGTTGGGCCCGCCGCGATGGTCGCGATATACGAGCTTTCGTGCGTGTGCAGCTCGATCGGCTCGGGGCGCCGCTCTGCGATCCTCACCGAGCGACGGTTCACGCTGTCCACAACCACGACAGAGCCGTCTCTGAGGGCGGTGAAGTGGCCCGGCCCGCTGACTCCTGCAGGGATGCGCTGTGGCCGGGGCGCCCCCTCGATCAGCCGGTAGAGACCGCCGCCAGTCCCTGCGCGGAGGTACAGCGTGCCGGCCGGTGTGCTCGAGGTCTGCATGGCGTAGTTGAAGTTGCCCTGCTCGAGGAGTGACCGTCCCGGGTACCCGACCACGCGGAAAAGCGGGTCGAGCTCAACCGCGAAGACACTGCCTCCCATGACCAGGTTGCCGTCGGGGCGAACGGTAACGCTGTAGGGATAGGCGCCGGCCTGAGCAAGCTGTGCCGACGGCGAGGGAATGGTTGCGGCGGGGAGCTCATCGATGAAGCGAGCGGTAGCCTCGCTGCGCGAGGGAAAACCGACGCGGGCGGCGTCGAGATACCGCAGGGTGGATGCAAGAACGGTTTCGAGAAGCCCGTCCCATGGGGCAAAGACGGTCGCGGTCACGCCGGGGCCATTTGTGCCGGGACCCCCGGCACCGGTGGCGGTGAGGGAGATTACCCGTTGCGAGCCGTCGTTGACGGCGGTGATGTCGATCCGGCCGGCCATTCCGGGCTGCCGTGCGTCGGTGAGGGTGAAGGTCGGGGTTCCGAGCTCACGGTTGGCGCGGTCGACGGCGGCGCTCAGCGCAGCTTCGAACACCCGCTGTTGGACCGTGCCGGCAGTGTGAAGAGTCGTCACGGCTACCTGTGTCCGCGCCTGCGTTTCGGCCCGGGCGGCTCCAGGCACGGTCGCAAGCAGTGCCACTGCCATGCCCAGCAGTGCCACCAGGCGCCACGTACGCGCGCCGATTCCCTTTCCGCGGCAACCCGGGCCGCGGCAATCCGGGAGTGCGGCAATCCGTGCGATGGTGGCACGCCCGTCCTCATCCTCGACCAGTCGGAAGCGCAGATTCATGTCGCATATCATATCACGCCCTGCTTGACCTGCGGTGATATAAATAATAGAGTATCGATATATAAATACCGTATAGGCCAAAGGAGAATCTGGTGAAACGCTGTCGCGTTGAGATTTGCATGGGAAGCTCATGTCACTCGCGAGGGAACTATGACAATGCGGAGTTTCTTCGGACCTACGCCGCGGGCCGTGATGACATCGAGCTCGTCGGCAGCCTCTGCGAGGATGAGTGCAGCGACGGGCCGGTCGTGCGTGTTGACGGGCGACGGGTGCATGACCCCGATCCCCGGGCGCTGAAAGGGCTCATCGAGGACGTACTCGCCGAGACCGAGAAACCGGACGGGCTGGCATGAATCGGCTGAGTCCCATCTATACGGAGCAGACCGAGTGTCAGGATTGCTACAAGTGCGTGCGCGAGTGCATTCCCAAGGCGATTCGCGTTGAAGACGGGCACGCGCAGGTGGTCCCCGACCGCTGCGTCCTCTGCGGCCACTGTGTGGCGGTCTGCCCGGTCGGAGCGAAGCGCGTGCGCAACGACCTGCCGCGGGCACAGGCGCTGCTCACCCGGGGCCGCCGCGTCTATGTTTCACTCGCCCCCTCCTTCGTCTCGGAGTTCCCGCGGACCGACCCGGAGATACTCATCATGGCCCTCGAGCAACTCGGGTTCGCCGGGGTGTCCGAGACGGCCCTCGGCGCGCAGGTTGTCTCGGCACGCCTGGCGGCGGACCTCGAGGAGAATCCCGCCGCGCTGAGACTGTCCACAGCCTGTCCGACGGCGGTAGAGCTGGTTCGCAAGTACTATCCGCAGCACGTGGAGAAACTCACCGGCGTGTGGTCGCCGCTGCAGACCCACGCCGCCATGCTGAAACACACGTTCGGTGAGGACATCGGAGTGGTGTTCGTCGGACCCTGCATCGCCAAAAAACGCGAGGCCGATCAGACCCCTGAGCTCGTGGACGTGGCGATCACTTTCGAGGACCTGAAGCGATGGCTCGACGAGGCCGGGGTTGACCTCGGGACAGGTGACGACGTGTCGGCTCGCGTCGTTGCCGCCGGGTCGGCCGCAGACGGCGCCCGGACCCCGGTCGGCGACGCCACCGCG
>CAYOFA010000080.1:0-8552 GCA_964402885.1 uncultured Spirochaetaceae bacterium | reverse complement strand
CCGCGGCGACGCATGCCCCGGAGCCGCACGGCTCGACGTCCTCACGCTTCGTCCCCGCCCGCGCCGAGGAAGGCGCCATCTATCCTCTCGAAGGCGGTATGGTAGCGACCATGAAGCGCAATTGTTCCGTAACCGACGCCGAGTACATGGCCATCTCGGGGCTGGACTCGGTCAACGGCGCACTCGAGGAGCTCGACGAGCTTGCACCCGACTCTCCCGTCTTTGTGGAGCTCCTGGCCTGTGACGGCGGGTGTATCAACGGCCCGCGTTCGAACAGTCCGGGCGGCACGATTCTCAAACGCCACCAGGTGCTTCGCAGGGCCGAATACGAGCGCGCCGAATACCCGCGGAGTACCGAGGTGGATATCTCCTGCAGCTATCATGCCACGGCGGTGACCGCCTGCGATTATGGGGCGAGGGAGATCCGTACGGCGCTGCGGCGGGTCGGAAAGTACGATACCGCCGATGAGCTCAACTGCGGCAGCTGTGGCTACGAGACGTGCCGGGACTTCGCGGTCGCACTCCTGGAGAACCGGGCCGAGCAGACGATGTGCGCCGGGTACATGCGAAAGCTCGCCCAGAAAAAGGCCAACGCCCTTCTGCGGGCCATGCCCTCGGGAGTCGTCATTGTCGACGCCGATCTTCGAATCGTGGAATGCAACCGAAACTTCGCGCGGCTTGCCGGAGAGGAGCCCGAGCTGCTCTACGATGCGAAGCCGGGGCTGGAAGGAATAGCCCTCGCGGAGGTTGCGCCCTTCTGGAAGCTGTTTCGCGATGCGGTGCACTACGGCGAAGACGTCCTCGACCAGGATATCCGCCACGGTGACCGGGTGCTCAGCGGCAGTGTGTTCGTGATAGAGGACGGGCAGGTCGCCGGCGGTATTTTCCAGGACGTGACCGCACCGTGGGTCCATCGTGATCGCGTCGTCACCCAGGCGCAGGAAGTGATTCGCAAGAATCTCTCGACCGTGCAGCAGATTGCATCGCTCATGGGTGAGAACGCGGCGGAGACCGAAGCGATGCTCAACTCGATTATCGAGGCCTACGGCGGAAGTGACGCGGAGGCAACTGCATGAGCACTGCGACGCGCGGCTTCATCGAGATCGGGAGCGACCACCGGTTCAAGGACGGGCAGCATATCGGAGGCGACACCTTCCTCTGTCGCCGCAGCGCCAACGGCGAGCGCACTATCAGTGTTCTTTCCGACGGCCTCGGCAGCGGGGTGAAGGCCGGCGTGCTCTCGACGCTCACCGCAACCATGGCGCTGAACTGTGTGGAGCGAAACGTGCCCATCGAGCGTACGGCGAGGGTCATCATGGAGACGCTGCCGGTCTGTCGGACGCGACGTATCAGTTATGCGACATTTACCATCGTTGACATCGACCGCGACGGCCGGGCTCGTATCATCGAGTACGACAATCCGACGTACGTGCTGCTGCGGGGCGGAGAGCTCGTCGAGCCGCCCCGGACGACCATCGAGGTGGGACGAAGCACCGGTGCGCGGGCGCGACTCCACTTCTCAGAGATCGATGCCGCGGTCGGTGATCGCATCGTCTTCTTCTCCGACGGGGTCAGTCAGTCGGGAATGGGGACGATCGCCCATCCCCTCGGATGGGGCGACGACGGCGCCCGCAGCGCACTGCGAGCCGCAGTTGCACGGGAACCGGACATCTCCGCCCGCCGCCTCGCGCAGCGGCTCGTCACCGAGAGTCTCAGACGGGACGCCGACAGCGCCCACGACGACATCACCTGCGGAGTGATCTATTTCCGGCAACCGAGACGTCTTCTCATTGCAACCGGGCCTCCGCTCGACCCCCGGATGGACGGTGAGCTCGCGGACCGCATCCACGGGTTTCCCGGACGCTGCATCATCGCCGGGGGAACTACGGGCAACATCGTGGCACGCGAGCTCGGGGTCAAACCTCAGATCGTTCTGCGCGAGCTCGACCCGGACGTGCCTCCGTACGCGAAGATGGACGGAGTGGAAATGGTCACGGAGGGTATCATCACGCTTGCGAAGGTCGGGGACTACCTCGACGCGGGTACGCCGTCGGAGTGGCTGCCGCGAAACGCCGCGGGTCTCATGACGGAACAGCTGCTCGACTCGGACTCCATCGAGTTCCTCGTCGGCACGCGCATCAACCAGGCCCATCAGGATCCCAACGTGCCGATGCAGCTCGAGCTCCGGCGCAACATGGTCGGACGAGTGGGCGAGTTGCTGCAGCGAAAATATCTGAAAGAAGTAACAATTTCCTACGTGTAGGGCTTGAAGGCCAGATGCGGCATAGGTATAATTCAGTATCGATATAAAAATATCGGTAAAGCCCGTGAACGGAAGATGGGAGGCCGGATATGAACAGTCAGAAAACAGAAACCCTTGTAGAGGCCAGGCGATTCGAGCGAGTGCTCGAGATACTCGATAGCCACGGTCGCGACCCGGCGAGGATTATTCCCATTCTGCAGGCCGTGCAGGAGGAGTACCGCTATCTACCCGAGGAAATACTGACCTACGTGGCGACGGCTCTCGATATCTCGCCCGCGAAGGTCTACGGAGTGGCGACATTCTACAGCCACTTCTCGCTCGAGCCGAAGGGCGCATACGTCATCAAAGTCTGCGACGGCACCGCCTGCCACGTGAGGGGAGCGGGGAAACTCGTGGACACGCTTCGGCAGAAGCTCGATCTGAGCGAGAAGAAGAAAACCACCGACGATATGCGCTTCACCGTGGAAACGGTGTCCTGCCTCGGTGCCTGCGGTCTGGCCCCGGTGATGCTCGTGAATGAGCGGGTCTACGGTCAGGTCACCGCCGAGCGCGCGGACGAGATACTCGCCGAATACGCCGACAGGGAGGGCGAAGATGCCGACGATTAGTCTGGAAACAGTTCAGGAGCGTTACACCGCAGCCCGCAACCGGGTTGCGCGTCGCATTATTCTGTGTGCCGGAACCGGATGCCTGGCGAACGGTGCGCTCGCAGTGCACGAGCGCCTGACGGAGCTTACCCGCGCCCGCGGGCTCAATGTCACGGTGAAACTCGACTCCGGGCACGCACACGGCGACGACGGCGCGGAATCGCCGGACGCTGCATACGACCTGCTGGTCTCCAACAGCGGATGTCAGGGTTTCTGCCAGGTGGGTCCCCTGCTTTCGATCGAGCCCGACGGCATCCTCTACGTTCGCGTCGGCGCTGACGACGTCGACGACATCGTTACCGAGACCCTCGAGGGCGGCCGTGTAGTCGAGCGGCTTCTCTACGAAGACCCCGGCACCGGCGAGCGTAAGCGCGGACACGATGCGATCTCGTTCTATACCCGGCAATCCCGCACGGTGCTGAGCGCCTGCGGCACGAGCGATCCCGAGAACCTCGCCGAGTACGTTGCCCGGGGCGGCTACCGTGCGTCCCGTCGGGCCCTGCTCGAGATGACGCCTCCCGAGGTCTGCGAGGAGATACGCAGCTCCGGCCTGCGCGGGCGGGGTGGCGGCGGATTCCCCACCGGACGGAAGTGGGAGCTCGCACTGAAACAGAACGCGTCCGAGAAATACATCATCTGTAACGGCGACGAGGGCGACCCCGGTGCCTTCATGGACCGCAGTATTCTCGAAGGCAACCCGCATGCGGTGCTCGAGGGGATGCTGATCGGGGCGCGCGCCACGGGCGCCGGCGCCGGGTACGTGTATGTGCGCGCCGAGTACCCGCTCGCGGTACAGCGGCTGCGGGCTGCGGTTGCCGACGCCCGGGAAGCGGGCCTCCTCGGTTCCGACATCTTCGGATCGGGTGTGGATTTCGACATTCACATCATGGAGGGCGCCGGCGCATTCGTCTGCGGCGAGGCAAGCGCGATGGTATCCTCCATCATGGGTAACCGGGGCATGCCCCGGCCGAAACCGCCGCGGACCGCTGAGCGTGGTCTCTGGGACCGGCCGACGATCGTCAACAACGTGGAGACGCTCGCGCAGGTCGCCGACATAATCGCCAACGGCGCCGAGGCCTACCGCAACGTGGGAACCGACTCATCGCCCGGGACGAAGACCTTCGCCCTCACCGGGCACGTGGCGAACACCGGGCTCATCGAAGTTCCCTTCGGCACGAGCCTCCGCGAGATCGTATTCGAGATCGGCGGCGGTGTGCTCGACGAGACCGGCGCAATCAACAACGACGCTTTCAAAGCAGTCCAGATCGGCGGACCCTCCGGGGGATGTCTGACCGCCGAGCATCTCGACGTGCCGCTCGACTTCGACTCTCTTGACGAGGTCGGCGCCATGGTCGGCTCCGGTGGGCTGGTGGTCATGAACACCGCAACCTGCATGGTGCAGGTTGCCCGCTTTTTCATGCAGTTCACCCAGCACGAGTCATGCGGAAAGTGCGTGCCCTGTCGAGAGGGAACGAGACAGCTGCTCGAGCTCCTCGACGACATCATCGAGGGCAGGGCGGATGAAAACACCCTGGGACTCCTCGAAGAGCTCTGTGAGAACGTCGCGGACTCTTCGCTCTGCGGTCTCGGAAAGTCGGCGCCGTCTCCGGTGCTCTCCACGCTGCGTCATTTCCGCGCGGAGTACGAGGCGCATGTGATGCATAAGGTGTGCCCGACCAAAGAATGCACCTCGCTGGTACCCATCGAGATAGTCAGCGACAAATGTAAGGGCTGCACGCTCTGTGCCCGGAAGTGCCCCGTGGGGGCAATCGAAGGTGAGAAGAAGCAGCCCCACCGCATAAACCAGGAGCTCTGCATCAAGTGCGGGGCCTGTGTCGATGCTTGTAAGTTCAACGCCATAATCGGAGGTGCGGCATGAGTGAAGCCGGATTCGTAACCGTAGACAACATAGAGGTTCCCATCGAGGGCGAGAAGAATCTGCTCTCGCTTATTCGCAAGGCGAATATCGACGTGCCGACCTTCTGTTATCACAGTCACCTGAGCACCTACGGTGCCTGCCGTCTGTGCCTCGTGGAGATCGACGGCAAGAAGACCGACGCCTCCTGCGTGGTTCCGCCCAAGGCAGGGATGAAGATCAGAACATCCACGCCGCGGATTCGTGCCATGCGCCGTATGAACCTGGAGCTTCTGCTTGCCAACCACACACAGGACTGCCCGACGTGCACGCGCTCGGAGAGCTGTAAGCTTCGCGATCTTGCATCCAAGATGGGTGTAAAGGACGTTCGCTTTGCGCGAACGAAGCCTGAGCGCCCCGTGGACGAGGGGTCGGTCGCTCTTACCAGGAATCCGAACAAGTGCATCCTCTGTGGCGACTGTGTGCGCTACTGCAGCGAGGTGCAGGGAATCGGCGCGATTGATTTCGCCCACCGCGGCGAGGAGGTGATGGTGACTCCGGCGTTCGGGCGATCGCTCGGAGAGGTCGACTGCGTGAACTGCGGTCAGTGCGCGGCCGTATGTCCTACCGCAGCCATCGTACCGAAGAGCCATGTGGACCGCGTGTGGGACGATGTGCAGGCCGATGATACGTACGTCGTTGCACAGGTTGCGCCGGCGGTACGCGTTGCCCTCGGCGAGATGTTCGGAATGAAACCGGGCGAAACCGTCACCGGCAAGATCACCGCGGCGCTGCGCATGCTCGGCTTCGACGCCGTCTATGACACGAGCTTCGGGGCCGACCTGACGGTCGCCGAGGAAGCAGCCGAGTTTCTCGAGCGCCGCGAGGCCGGAGAGCGACTCCCCATGTTTACCTCATGCTGTCCCGCGTGGGTGAAGTTCGCCGAGCAGTCTTTCCCCGAGCTGCTGCCGAATCTGTCGAGCTGCATGTCGCCGCAGAGCATGGTGGGCTCACTGGTGAAACGCACCGTGCCCGAAGAGAGGGGCGTGGATGCTGCACAGGTGAAGGTCGTTGCCATCATGCCCTGCACGGCGAAGAAATACGAGGCGCAGCGGCCGGAACTCAGCCGCGAGGGTGAGCCGTACGTGGATCACGTGCTGACTACCGCCGAGCTCGGTCGCATGATACAGGAGGCAGGCATCCGATTTGCCGACCTTCCCGCCTCCTCAATGGACCTGCCGATGGGGTTCAGCTCCGGTGCGGGAGTCATCTTCGGAAACTCCGGCGGGGTGGCGGAGGCCGTTGCACGGTACGTCGGTGAGGGAGAAACGCTCAATGTCGCCGTGGTGCAGGGAATTGCGGAGGCAAAACACGTCGCCCGTGAGGTACGCGAGGGGCGATCGGACTACGACCTCATCGAGGTTATGGCCTGTCCCGGCGGATGCATCGGTGGCGCCGGTCAGCCGGTGAGCTTCGAACGCGAGACCCACAGCCGACGCGCCGAGGGACTGCGTGAGAACGACGCCGCCCAGCCGTTGAGGCGCAGCAGCGACAATCCCTTCATCGGGCGCTACTACGAGGGGATACTCGGCGGCAGCCCCGGCAGCCACGAAGCTCACGAGTTGCTGCACACCGAGTATCGCAGCCGGAAGCGCATCGAGGACGCGCACATCCCCCTCATCACCGGTCGCGGAGAGCGGAAAGTCGCCGTTCGGGTATGTGTCGGCACGAGCTGCTTCCTGCGCGGAAGCCAGGACCTGCTGACCAGACTCATCCATCGGTTGACGGACGAGGGGCTCGAGGAGCTCGTGGATATCAACGCGACGTTCTGCAGTGAGCGGTGCAACCTCGGGCCTACGGTGCACATCGACGACGAAGTCATCTACGGTGCAACCGTGGAGGCGGTTACGGAGCGCGTAAAAGAACTCACCGGAACTCTTGTTGCTGGTTGAGGTCGATGGACTGTTTGTGACGTACGGCGGTTCCCCGTGGGGACCGCCGTATTGTTTCAGGCAGGGGAGGGGTTACGTTTCTCGATCGGCGTCGGATTCGTCGGCTTCGCCGTTCTCCTCGCCGTCCTCGTCGTTCTCTTCTTCTTCCGCGACGTAGCGTTCGTCCATCGGACCGCCGGGCGACAGGTATTCGAGGTAAGACTTGTCCTCGCCCTCCGATCCGTCTTTGGTCTGCTTCTTCTGTCGCTTCTGCTCCTGCTTCTTCTTTTTCTGGAGCTGACGACGACGTTTATCTGCCTTGAATGAGCGTCTTGCCATAGAAGGCCTCCTTGCGAGTAAGTATGCCGTTGTACAATGGAGAGCGAGAATGGCTGGCTCTCTCGGTTCACGCTCCGGAGAGCATGAAGAACGTGGCCTTTGCTATAAAGTATCACATGTAGGGGCTGAAGGGAAGCAGCTTCGATGCCTCCGTGACATCGCCTGTGATGTAGTCTATACTGTTGGAACGTATCAACCTACGCAATCTGGAGAGAACACCATGACACATGTATTGAGTGAGGTCCCGGAGGTCCTGCTGATGGGACCCGGTCCGTCCGCAGTGCACCCCGAGACGTACAAGGCGATGAGCGTGAGCACGCTCGGCCACATGGACGCGCAGTTCATCGGAATCATGGACGAAACGAGCGAGAAGCTGCGAAGCCTCATGAACACGAAGAACGCCGTCACCTTCCCGGTATCCGGAACCGGCAGCGCCGGCATGGAGGCAACCTTCGTTAACCTCATCGAGCCCGGGGATCGGGTGCTAATTCTGGTCAACGGGGTCTTCGGTACACGCATGACCGACGTCGCGGGACGTCTCGGTGCCGAGGTGGACACGATCGAAGCGGAGTGGGGGACGCCGATCGACGTCGCTGAAGTCAAAAAGCGTCTCGGCGAGCAGGCCTACAAGATCGTGGCGGTGGTGCACGCGGAGACATCCACCGGCGTGCGAAATCCGGTGGACGAAATCGGTGCGCTCGTGCGCGACACCGAGGCGCTCTACCTCGTGGACGGTGTTACGAGCCTCGGCGGGATCCCCGTGAAGCTTGATGAGTGGGGGGTGGACGCGTTCTACAGCGGAACGCAGAAGTGCCTGTCGGTTCCGCCCGGCCTCGCGCCGGCATCCTTCTCCGACCGCGCGATTTCGGCAATCGAAAACCGAAAGTCGAAGGTGCCGAACTGGTACCTCGATGTTTCCATGTTGTCGGCCTACTATCAGGGGAAGAGCAAGAAGCGAAGCTACCACCATACCGCGCCCATCAACATGATCTACGGTCTCCTGCAGGGCCTCGCGCTGATCGAGGACGAGGGGTACCAGGCGGTATACGACCGTCATCGTCACGTGCACGAGCGGCTCGTCGCGGGGATAGAGAAGCTCGGCCTCTCCATGGTAGTCGATCCCCACTACCGCTTGCCGAACCTCAATGCCGTCACGGTTCCCGAGGGCGTCGACGAGGCGGCGGTTCGCGGCGCCCTGCGGAATAAGCATCATATAGAAATCGGGGCCGGCCTCGGACCGCTTGCCGGAAAGATCTGGCGCGTCGGTATCATGGGGCACACCGCACGGGAAACCAACGTGGACCGGTTCCTCTCCGCCCTCAAGGAAGAACTCGGGGCCTGAGGCACCCGGTGGTCGCCGGTCCGCGGCCGCCGGTACCCCGGTCCGCGGCCGGCGGCACCCCGGTCCGCGGCCGCCGGCAATCCCGGTCCGCGGCCGCCGGCACCCCGGTCCCGGCCGCCGGCAACCCGGTCCGCGGCCGCCGGCACCCCGGTCCGCGGCCGCCGGCAACCCGGTC
>CAYOFA010000079.1:7872-14921 GCA_964402885.1 uncultured Spirochaetaceae bacterium | reverse complement strand
TAAAATGTAACACAACGATGGCGCGCTGTGGCAATCGTAGCCGTGGAAACGAGAGATTGGTGTAAATGGCTTTACAAGAGATCCGGCGCCCTCTATGTCAATTCGGCGCGTCCTGCGCTATACTAATCTGCGTGAAGTACCGGCGTCTTGGCAACACGGGCATGCTGGTAAGCGAGATCTCCTACGGCACCCGGGTGACCTTCGGGAACCAGTTGACCGCGGCCGATGCCCAGAGGATGGTGCGCAAAGCGATCTCGCTGGGCATCAACTACTTCGACACCGCCGACATCGACGACCATGGTCAGGCCGAGGAGGTGCTCGGCCGGGCCTTGCGCAGTACGGCCATCCGTCAGGATTTCGTGGTAGCGACCAAGGCGTATTTCCCCATGGGGGAGGGCGTGAACAATCGGGGGCTGTCACGCAAGCACATCTTCGATTCGGTGCACGACAGTCTCGAGCGCTTCGGCACCGATTACATCGACCTCTTCTACTGCCATCGCTACGACGACCACACACCGCTGGTGGAGACCCTGCAGGCGATGCAGGACCTCATTCACGCGGGTAAGATCCTTCACTGGGGCGTCAGCGAATGGACGGCGGATCAGATTGCCGAGGCCTCTTCGAAGTGCAAGGCGAACGGGTGGATCCCGCCGTCCGTCGACCAGCCGCGGTACTCGCTGCTCGATCGACGCGCCGAGGACCGTGTGCTGCCCGTCTGTGAGCATCACGGTCTGGGTGTGATCGGTTTCTCTCCCCTGGGCGAAGGGGTGCTCAGCGGCAAGTATGTCGCCGGGGGTGGGCGATCACCGGAGGGCAGTCGCGGGACCCGGGATGAGCTCAATGTCTACATGCGGGAAGCGCTCTCGGATGAAGCCGTGAACGAACGGGTACGTCGGTTCGTCGAGCTGGCTCGCTCGAGCGGCATCACGCCGGCACAACTGGCGCTGGCGGTGCTACTGAGGCGGCGCGAGGTCGATTCGCTTATCGCGGGTGCAACCACCGAAGCGCAGCTGGTGGAAAACGTCAAGGCCTCCGGGCTGCGCCTCGATGAGGCGACGATTGACGCCGTAGACGATCTCTTTCCACCCGGGAAGGCGGCGGTCGGAGCCTGAAGGGCAGAAAAGGCGGGAAATCGAAAGAAATGCCTTGCGCGAACTTAATGACCATGGTAATATGACCATAGACAGAACATTGAGCAGTGGGTGAACTGGGAGGCTGCTGAATGGAAATCGCCGCGGGACAGTTTAAGGCGCAATGCCTCAAGCTCATGGACCATGTTCGGGACACACACGAGAGCATCGTGGTGACCAAGCATGGTCGTCCTGTGGCTCAGATGGTTTCTCTGCACGGAGAGAAGCCGTCGCCCGTGTTCGGCCGTATGCGCGGGCTTTTGACCGTCGGCGGGGACCTCATTGCCCCGACCGGCGAGTTCCCGGGAGGCTTCGATTCCGGGTGAGCGCGTTCTCCTGGACACCCACGCCTTCCTCTGGTTGATGAACGGCAACCCTGAAATCCGGCAATCCGACTTCCTTACCGACATCGAGCAAGCATCGGAGACCGGAGCTCTGCTCCTGTGCTCGATCTCGCTCTTCGAGATTGCCGCCTACGCGCAACACGGCCGTATCGTCCCGTCGATTCCCATTCGCGACTGGATCGCCGAGAGCCTCGAGACGCCGGGGCTGAGGCTCGTCCCCATTGACGGACCTCTTGCCACGGAGGCGGCGACGCTTCCCGGGGATTTCGCCGGAGACGGCGCCGACCGGCTCATCGTTGCCGCCGCCCGACTGTCCCACGCGACGCTCATGACCGCGGACGAAAGCATCGCAGCCTACGCGTCCGCAGGGCACGTGCGGATCGGGAGGCTCTGAGCGTGGCGCGCATCGTGGGTATCGGCAATCCGCTCTGGGACGTGTTCGCGCCGGCCTCCTCCAATGCAGAGGTGGTCGAGCAATTCGGCCGTGGCTCTGTGAATCACCTTGCCGCCCGGGAGATGAAAGACATTCTGCCCCGAGTAACCGAGGCCCGGTGGGTCCCGGGTGGCGGCGCGCGGAACACTCTGGGGTTGCTTGCCGCGCTCGGACATGAGACCTACCTCAGCGGAGCCGTCGGGAACGACGAGCGCGGCATCGGCTATCGGCGTGCGCTCTCGGAGGCCGGAATCGCCGACTGCCTCGCCTCGGCCCGCCTGGAGCCGACCGGCACCTGTGTAACCCTGATGCACGATACCGGAGAGAACACGGTTATCGTGTCGCCCGGCGCGGCACTCGAGCTCGAGGACGTGAGGCAGGTGGCGCCGCGCGATCCCGATGTCGTCATTCTTGAGGGCTTCATCGCCCCTCGCGCGGGCCCTGCCGAGAGCTCGGGTGAGTACGCGGCCGATGCGGGTGCCATCCTGGTTGTTGACCTCGGTCACCCCGGCGTTGCTCCGGCGGCGGCGGCTGTGGTCGAGGCCGTCGCGAAGCGGACGGGGAGCGGTGGCGGGCGGCCGATCGTGTTCGGCACCGAGGCCGAAGTGGCGGCGGCCGGCGGCATAGCACGGCTCTCCGCATCCGCCGGCGTCGTGGTCGAGAAACGGGGCGAGCGGGGCGCCGCCGTGTACCGCGCGGGAGTGGAGACAGCGTCGGCGTCCGCGGCCGCAAACGCCGGCGGCCGCGGCGCCGACACGGTGTTCGACACGACCGGCGCCGGCGATGTGTTTGCCGGCGCCTTCCTCGCGGCCTGGCTTCGGGGCACGTCCGACGAGCGTGCCTGCGAGCTTGCCAATCTCGCGGCGGGAATGTCCCTCTCGAGCTACGGCGGGCGGCTGACGGGGAGTCAGCTGCGCGTTCTCATGGACGAGCTCATGAGCGGCGCGTAGAGAGCGCTGATCCGGAGATTTCTTGCGCGGGGGCAGTAGCCAAAGACTCACGCTGAGTGATATACTCTTGCACACCATGAGCGCGTCGAGCCTGGTCGGGGATTCTACGCTCCGTCCGCCCCTGGTCGGATTTCAGGGCATTGCCGCATACGCAACCGAGGCAGGGCTGGTAGCACTCGCTGCAGTGCTTCCGGCCCTGGCTCACGCTCTTGGTGCATCGCCCCAGCTCATTCTCATCCCGATTATTATCGCCGCCCCGATTCATCGGGTCGCGGCGCGGGGATCGAAGTAGGGGCGAGCGGCTCGGCTTGACAGCGCCGGTACCCGTTCCCTACACTCAGTTTCGATCTCACGCGCACAGACCGCGGAGCCCGGTGTCGCGGCACTATTACTCCATGATGGGAGGTTGTTTTGTACGAACCTGTTGACCCGAAGGTGAGTTTCCCCGATCTCGAAGAGAGCGTTCTTGGTTTCTGGGAAGACAATGATGTTTTCAAGCGCTCTATCGAGAACCGAAAGGGGAACGAGGAGTTCGTCTTCTACGACGGACCGCCGTTTGCAACGGGCCTTCCCCATTTCGGACATTTCGTTCCGGGCACCATCAAGGACATCATTCCTCGCTACCAGGCGATGAAGGGCAAGTACGTCGATCGCCGTTTCGGCTGGGACTGCCACGGCCTGCCGGTCGAGTACGAGATGGAGAAGGAGCTCGGCATCTCCGGGCGCGCGGAGATCGAGGAATACGGCGTTGGGAAGTTCAACGAGGCCTGCCGCTCGATCGTGCTGCGATACACCTCCCAGTGGCGAGAGATCGTCACCCGCATGGGTCGCTGGGTCGACTTCGACAACGACTACAAGACCATGGATCCCGGCTTCATGGAGTCGATCTGGTGGGTCTTCAAGCAGCTGTGGGACGAGGGTTTGGTCTACGAGGGCTATTACATTCTTCCATACAGTCCGGGGCTTGCCACGCCGCTGTCCAATTTCGAGGTGAACCTCGGCGGCTACTGGGAAGTCACCGACCCGGCGATCACCATCAAGTTCAAGGTGCGCGAAGACGTCGAGCAGCCGGTGGAGTTCCCGAAGAACACGTATCTCCTCGCCTGGACCACCACGCCGTGGACGCTCCCGTCGAACCTCGGCATCACCTTCGGCCCCGAGGTGACCTACGTCGTGGTCAAAGACGGTGATGAGCACTATGTCCTCGCCGAGGAACGGCTCGGCTCCTACTACAAATCGGAGAGCGATTACGAGATCGTGAAACGCTTCGGTGGCTCACAGCTCGTCAACGTGAAGTACGAGCCGCTCTTCCCGTACTTCGAGCATCTCAAAGACGAGGGCGCCTTCCGCAGCTTCGTCGCCGACTACGTAACCACCGAGGAGGGCACGGGTATCGTCCACACCGCGCCCGGTTTCGGCGAAGAAGACTACGAGGTCATGCAGGGCACCGGTATTCCGGTCATCGTGCCCATCGACGCCGATGCGAAGTTCACCTCCGAGGTCACCGACTTCGAGGGCATGTTTGTGAAGGATGCGGACAAGGAGATCATCAAAAAGCTCAAGGCCGAGGGGAAGCTCGTAAAGCGGGAGAACTATCTCCATCCCTATCCCCACTGCTACCGCACCAACAAGCCCCTCATCTACCGGGCGATCTCCTCGTGGTTCGTCGATATCCAGAAAATCAAGGACAAGATGCTCGCGGCGAACAACCGCATCCACTGGGTTCCCGACCACATCAAGACTGGACGCTTCGGCAAGTGGCTCGAGGGAGCCAAGGACTGGGCCATCTCCCGGAACCGATACTGGGGCAACCCGATTCCGATCTGGAAGTCCGACGGCAGCGACTACACCGAGTGCATCGGCTCTCGCGAGGAGCTCGAGCGCAAATCCGGAAAGAAGGTGCCCGACCTCCACAAGCACTATGTTGATGAGATCACGTGGCCTGCGCCCGACGGCTCGGGCACGATGCGACGCATCCCCGAGGTCCTCGACTGCTGGTTCGAGTCCGGCTCCATGCCCTATGCGCAGAACCATTACCCCTTCGAGAACAAGGAGTTTGTCGAGCGCAACTTCCCCGCGGACTTCATCTGCGAGGGGCTCGACCAGACCCGGGGCTGGTTCTACACGCTCACGGTGCTCGCCGCAGCCCTCTTCGACTCGCCCGCGTTCAAGAACTGCGTGGTCAACGGGCTCGTCCTCGCCGAGGACGGGAAGAAGATGTCGAAGAGCCAGCGCAACTACACCGACCCCGTCGATGTCATCAAGCGCTTCGGCGCCGATGCGCTGCGGCTCTTTCTCATGAACTCCGCGGTCGTGCGCGGTGAGGACCTCAAGTACTCCGACGACGGGGTCAAAGAGGTCCTGAAGAACGTGATCATCCCCCTGTGGAACTCGTACAGCTTCTTCGTGACCTACGCGAATATCGACGGTGTGCAGCCGACCGGCGCGCCTGAGAACCCCGGCAATCCGCTCGACCAGTGGATTCTCTCCGAGTCACTGCGTCTCATCGAGAAGGTCACCGCGAGCCTCGACGACTACGAGCTGCAGAAGGCCATCGAGCCCATCGTTGCCTTCATCGACAACCTCAATAACTGGTACATCCGCCGCTCCCGCCGCCGGTTCTGGCGCAGCGAGAACGATGCCGACAAGCAGGAGGCCTACGGCACCCTGTATGAGGTGCTCATGACCCTGGTAAAGGTCGCAGCGCCCTTCATCCCCTTCGTGACCGAGGCCGTCTACCGGAACCTTCGAACCGAGAACGATATCGATTCGGTGCATCTGTGTGATTATCCTGTCCCTGATCCCGCCCGGCGCGATCCTGAGCTCGAGTGGAAGATGGGCACGGTGCAGCAGACGGTGCGCATGGGACGGGCCATTCGCCGGATGCACGACCTGAAGATCCGCCAGCCGCTCAAGGCGATCCACCTCGTCACGAGAAACCAGGACGAACGCAAGGTCCTGCGCGAGATGGAAGACATCATCCGCGACGAGCTCAACGTGAAGGAAGTGATCTTCCGGGAAAACGAGGAAGAGCTCGTGGAGTTCCAGGCCAAGCCGAACTACCGTGTGCTCGGCCGCGAGCTCGGCAAGGACATGAAGAAGGCCGAGGAGAAGATCGGCGCCCTTTCGGCCCAGGAGATCCAGAGTCTTATCGAGGGAACCACGCTCAACATCGATCTCGGCACCCGCACGCTCGACCTCACCGAGGACAGCGTGCAGATCCAGCGCTTCGAGAAGGAGAACCTCAAGGTGCTCAACGAGGGATCGCTCACCGTGGCACTCGACCCGGAGCTCAGCGACGAGCTCGTGAAAGAGGGCCTCGTGCGTGACCTCATTCGTGCCGTGCAGAATCTGCGCAAGGACTCCGGCCTCGATGTCACCGACCGCGTCGTGCTCTACCTCGATGCGAGCAACAATCTTGCCGAAGCCGTGCGCGAGTTCGAGGAGTACCTGATGAGTGAAACCCTCGCCCTCTCCATCAAATGGGAGAAGCGCGACGATGCGAGAAGCGTCGACGTGGGAGGCGAGAAGTGCGGTGTGGTGGTCGAGAAGGCGTGATGATCGCAACGCGGCCGGCCGCGGATAACCGCGCCGCGGGCTGCCGGTACGCGGTTACGGCCACGGCGGCACAGCAGGTCGGCGTCCGTCGGGCGCGCTCCCGGCCGGGCCCACGCCGCCGACGGATCCTGCCGGTGCTGATCGCGGCCCTCGCGTTTTCAGCGCTCGCCGGCTGCCGCACGGTCCCGCCGGCACCGCCGACCGCCCTGTCGGAGTACCTCCCCCCGGAAGCCGTGGCCTATGTCTACCTCGATGTGGGCAGAGCGCAGGAGCCCGCGCAGCATATCCTCTCTGCCACCGGCATCGAAGGCCGCACCGCGCGCCGGATACTCGATCGGACCGCGCGGGTCGCCGTTGCCCTCGGCGAGCCCGGCGCGGGTGAGGGCGCCTTCCTGCTCGCGGCCTCGGGCCGGCTTCCCGGGTTCCTCATCGAGGCGCAGCTCGAGGACGAGGAGGAGTGGAGCAGGCGCACCGTCACCGGCGCCGACAGGCGCTACGGCGTGTGGCGGCGCGAGGCCGACGGGGTGGAGCTCGCGTTCCCGGAGCCGCGGCTCGCGCTGCTGGGAACGGCCGGTGTGGAGCCGGCGCTGCAGCGGGAGCGGGGCGGCGCGGCCGCGGTGGTTGCGGGATCGGG
>CAYOFA010000079.1:0-7772 GCA_964402885.1 uncultured Spirochaetaceae bacterium | reverse complement strand
CCGCGGCCCGCGGGGCGGCGGCGGCCGAGCGCCACACCGCGGTGCTGTTCCTGCCGCGGACGGTGATGACCACGCCGCTGGGACGCGGCGGCATCGAGCTGACGGACGTGGAGCTGCTGGCGGATCCCGACTCGGCGCCCGCGGCGCCCGGCCGGGCGGCGGACTCGGCGGGTGACGCCGCGCGCGACTGGCGCATACGGGGTCGGCTGAGCCTGGCCGACGAGGGCACCGCACGCGCGGTCACCGCGCTCATACGGCTCCTCGCCATTTCGATGATAGCGGAAACCGGCGCGGACCCGGGCAAGGCGGCGGAGGAGCTCAGCGTGGAGCGTGACGGGACGACGGTCGGCTTCGACGGCATCATTCTTGCCGAGCGCTACGTCCTCGATGCCCTCGACGAGTTTCTGCTCGGCCGCTACGGAGAGAAGCCATGAGAGTGGGAGTAGTCGACTACGAAGCGGGCAACCTCAAGAGCGTGGAGACGGCACTCCGCGCGATCGACGCGGAGTTCGTGGTGTCGGACAGCCCCGAGCCGCTTCTCGCCACCGATCGACTGGTGTTTCCGGGGGTCGGCGATGCGAAAGCCGCCATGGACGTCCTCGAGCGATCGGGCCTCGCGGATGCGGTGAGAAGCTTCTTCGAGACGGGGAAGCTCATTCTCGGCATCTGTGTCGGCAGTCAGATCGTCCTCGACGCCTCCGAGGAGAATGATGCGACCTGCCTCGGCCTCGTTCCCGGCACTGCGCGACGCTTTCCGGGCGACATGGGTCTCAAGGTTCCGCACATGGGCTGGAATCAGGTGGACAACACCGAGGGGCACGCGCTCTTCGAGGGGATCGCTCCCGGCACGTCATTCTACTTCGTGCACTCCTACTACCCGGATCCCGACCACGCGGAGCACCGGCTTGCGACAACCGATTACGGCATCACCTTTGCCGCGGGCGTTCAACGGGAGAACCTCATGGCGGTGCAGTTCCACCCCGAGAAGTCCGGGGAGGCGGGGCTGCGCCTGCTCGGCAATTTCCTCGCAATGAGCGACGAGTAGCGAACAGGAGGGATGCGTGCTTCAGAAACGGGTAATCGTGTGCCTCGACGTGCGCGACGGCAAGACAACGAAGGGCATCAGGTTCCAGGGAAACGTCGACATCGGGGATCCGGTGGAGATGGCGCGCACCTACTATGAGCAGGGCGTCGATGAGCTCGTCTTCTACGACATCACCGCCTCCGCGGAGCGACGCAAGATCATGATAGATGTGGTCGCCCGTGTTGCCGAGCAGATCTTCATCCCCTTTGCCGTGGGCGGCGGCATCTCCAGTGCCGAGCAGATGCGCGAGGTGCTGCTCGCCGGCGCGGAGAAGGTCAGCGTGAACAGCCAGGCGGTGCGCAACCCCGACATCATCTCCGAGGGTGCCTCCCTCTACGGACGGCAGTTCGTGGTGCTCGGGATGGACGTGCTGCGCGACGCGGAAATGCCCTCCGGCTACCGCGTGGTCATAAACGGCGGGCGCACCCCAACCGAGCTCGACGCGCTCGAGTGGGCCCTGCGCGGGGAGCGCCTCGGCGCCGGGGAAATCGTCCTCAACTCGATTGACGCCGACGGAACACGCGACGGCTACGAGCTGACCGTCACCCGCATGATCTCGGAGGCGGTGAACATTCCGGTCGTTGCCTCTGGCGGCGCCGGTCGTCCCGAGCACCTCGCCGATGTCTTCGAAGAGGGCAGGGCGGATGCGGCACTCATCGCCTCCATGGTCCACTATGGCGATTACACCGTGGAGAGCATAAAGCGCTACCTCGACGAGCGACGGATCCCGGTGCGCCTCGATCCGTTGCCGGGTCGGGGCGACTGAAACATACGGCATTTCAACGGGGCTCGACTTTACATGTACGTTGTCCCCCGATGCGAAAGTTGATATATTTCCCGCAGCGTTGGACACGTACGCGTATCCATCCACAATCAGGAGAGACAGCATGCCGACCTATGAATACGAATGCCGAAGTTGCGGACATCGATTCGATCAGTTTCAGAACATGTCCGACGATCCCCTGCGGGACTGCCCGAGCTGCGCAGAGCCCGCGCTGAAACGCCTCGTGGGCGGTGGCATTGGCGTCATTTTCAAGGGAAGCGGGTTCTACGTAACCGACAGCAAATCATCGGGTTCCGCCAAGAAGCCCGCAGCACAGACAAACAGTGATTCCTCCGGCGGATCTACGACCTCCGGTTCAGAGTCCTCGGGCTCCTCGACGAAGAGCGGCGACAGCGCATCGTCGAAGAGCGACGGCGGTTCCTCGTCTTCCGGTTCTTCCGGATCATCCGGGGAGACGGCGGCGAAGAAAGCCGGGTGACCGGCCACCGTTCGACGCGTTATATGCCTGCGGACTCATATGCGTCGGCCGGCATATAGTTGCAAAGTGAGGCGTTGTGTTGTATCTTGATGGTGTCATGTCCGAAACCGTCACATGTTCCGACGAGGTGCTTTCTCAGTTCGCCCAGAAGCTCAAGGTCTGCGGTCATCCCGTACGTCTGAAGCTTCTCTGCCACATCGCTCGTGAACAGGATCTGTGCGTGTCCGAGCTGTGGACCTGCGTCCAGCAGCCCCAGCCGGTCGTATCCCAGCACCTCGCCGTTCTCAAGGATAAGGGTATCGTTCAGTCCGAGGTGAAGGGCAACAAGCGCATCTACTCCATCGTCGATCCCTTCGTTCGTGATATGGTGGATGCCCTCGAGACCGGGCATGCGGCCGCGGTAAATGAGTCGGCAGCGGCCGGCAGCTGACAGCGGCTTTCGCCGCCGTTCCAATCGACATGGATAGAACCTTCGATCTCGGTCAGTACTCCACCGCATTCTCCATACAGGCGGACGGCATAGCCGAGGCATTGGCGGCGCTCGAGGAGCGTGACGAGGTGCTCACCGTCTACGACGCGCACACCGCCGAGCTCTTTGCGCCGGCGGGCCGGGCCGGCATCGTACTTCCTGCAGGGGAGCACGCCAAGGAGTGGGCGTCGGTGGAGCTCATCATCGACGAAGCGCTGAAAGGAGAACTGGGCCGCGACAGCACGTTCGTCGGGGTGGGCGGTGGTGTGGTAACCGATGTCACCGCCTTTGCCGCGTCCGTCTATCTGCGGGGCGTAAATCTCGAGCTTCTGCCGACCACCCTTCTGGCCATGGTGGATGCCGCCTTCGGCGGGAAGACGGGGGTGAACTACGGCGGATACAAGAACATGGTGGGCACCTTCTATCCGGCATCATCGCTGCGGGTCTTCACAGAATGTGTGAACAGCCTGCCGGAACGGGAGTTCATGAGTGGACTCGCGGAGGTCATCAAGGCCGCGCTGCTCGGCGATGAGGAGCTCTTCAATTTTCTCCGTGATCAACGCGAGGACGTACTGTCCCGAGTTCCTGAGGCAATGGAGTACATCGTCGATCGGGCGATCGGCGTGAAGGGGCACGTGGTGGAGCAGGACCTCCTCGAAACGGGCGTCCGCGCAATACTGAACCTCGGCCACACGTTTGCGCACGCGCTGGAGTCTGTCACCGGGTTCGGGACATGGAGCCACGGCGCCGCCGTAGCCTGGGGAATCGTACGAGCCCTCGAGACCGGAGAGCGCCTCGATCTCACCCCGAGTGAGTACGCCGACTCGGCGAAGTCCCTCATCGAAAGCTACGGCTACGACACCGGTGCAACCGGCGAGGACGTGGATGCGCTCCTCGCGGCAATGCGCTACGACAAGAAGCGGCGCGGCGGACGCCTGAATCTGATTCTGCAGGAAGGGCTGGGGTGGACGAACGTGCAGGAGACGCCTGAGTCGGTGGTACGCGAGGTGCTCGAGGCTGTCGAGTAGGTAGTAGGTAGGAGACGTGCTTTCGCGGCCGGGCCGCGGCGCCGCTGGGCTATGGCTCGCCCTGCTCGGGCTCGCTCTCCTCGATGATGGCCGTGAGGTGCCGATAGGTGGCGCTCAACGTCTCGGCGCAGCTCTGATCAACCTCATCCGGCAGATCGTCTGCAAGCGCCTCGAGCGCGGCGAGCGTGTCGTACACCGCGGTATAGAAGCTCCGCTGCGGGCGGAACCAGTAGTTGCCCACCGAATCGGTATTCAACTCCACAAAGCCGAGAGTCTTCGCGCTCTTCTTCAGTTGCGCGAGCTTCAGCACGGCTCCGAGGTCGTTGCAGAGCGCACCCTGATCCTCGGGTAACTGATAGTTCTTCCGGCGAGGCAGGCTGGAGATGATATCGCGTCCGGGATTGAAGTGTCTGGCGGCGGCGAAAATCTCCCGCAGGCGCGCCCCGCCCAGTATCTCCCGGCCCTGGTAGAGTATCTTCCCGCGCATCGTGGCATAGTGCCCGGGAAGCTCACTGTGATCTTTCCTGACGACCTTTTCGAGTCGGCTCCACGGAAGCACGGCGATCTTCTTCTTTCCCTTGTACGGCTCGAGCTTGAAGGTCTGCGCGCCCACGTGAATCTGGTTCGTGGTGTCACGCGCCGGTGTCTTCTGCTTCTTCCTGCCCCCCTTCGTCCGCGCGGTGACCGAGAGGGCGATGATGTCGTCGGCGAGGTCGGGCGCGATGCGCGGAATCCAGCTCTTCTCGATAGGCGAGACCGAGCGCGCATACATGCGGCTCGTCCGCACGATCTCGCCGGCGACGAAGTACTCGGGATCCTCCTTGAACATCACCGAGCCCGGGTGGATCTGAATGCGGTCGGCGGTCAGGCTACGGTAGGCGTATTTCCCGCTTCGTGCGCAGAGAAACTGAATGAGCCCCCGCGAGACCGCACAGAGATAATCGGCGGTCGAGCCGCCGCGGCCGACGGGAACACCCATGTCGGAAACGATCTCCGCGAGTTGCTCGCGCACGTTATGGATCTCGGCCATGGTGCGGGGGTCGAGGTAACGGGTCTCGCAGAACTTCTGCTTGTTCTCGGCACTCTCGTAGGCGTGAAGGAGCTTGAGATAGGAGACGAAGTCTCCTGCGTCGTCACGGTAGCGATGATGCGCCCGGCGTGCGGCGACCTCCTCCCCCTGGGGCAGCAGAAACGGGGTGTTGGTGGAGAGGAAAGCAGCCGCAGTCACCGACTCCTGTACGACGTCGGGGAAGGAGCGGATCGCGGCGACGATCATGCGCGAGAGTCGAGGGAGGAGGGGGAACTCCGCCATCATCCTGCCCACCTCGGAGAGGGAGTTGTCGGGCGCGAGCGCGTCGAGGAGATCGAGAGTCTCGACGGCCCCGATGATGCTTCGGCGCCCCGGCGATGAGATGAAGTCGAAGGCGGCGAAGTCCCGGATACCGAGCTCCGCCATCCGCAGCACCACCTCCGAGAGGTCGGTGCGGTAGATTTCCTCGAGGGTAAACAGCGGCCGCGCATCGAAATCCTCGGGCGTGTAGAGGCGGTAGCAGACGCCGGGGCGCGTGCGACCGGCGCGGCCTTTGCGCTGATTCGCCGAGGCCTTGGAAATGGGTCCCTCCACCAGAGAGGAGGTAAAGGTGCGCGGGTTGTAGTAGTTCATCTTGGCAAGACCGGGATCGATGACCGCGGTAATGCCGTCTATCGTGATGCTCGTCTCGGCGATGTTGGTGGCAACGACTACCTTCTTCTTGCCCTCCGGCGGCGGCGGGAAAACGGCGTCCTGTTCCTCCTTGCTGAGGCGTCCGTAGAGGGGCATGAGGTGCAGGCTGCCCGCCACCGCGGAGTGAGCGAGCGTGCTCACGCAGTTCTTTATGATCTGCTCCCCAGAGAGAAAAATGAGGATGTCGCCCTCCGGGCCCTCCTCGGTGATCCGCACCACGATCTCCTCGATCTTTCGCAGGAGCTCGTCGGGGTCGCTCTCGGCGAGCGGCGGGTCGTAGATGACGTCTACCGGATACATCTGCGCATCGATCCGCACGATCGGCGCAGAGTCGAAGTACTCGCTGAAAACCTCCGCGTTTATGGTCGCCGAAGAGACGATGACACGGAAGTCCGGCCGCTCCTCGAGGATGCGCTTGAGAAGGCCGAGGATGAAGTCGATGTTGAGGCTTCGCTCGTGGGCCTCGTCCACCATGATGACCGAGTAGCGGCTGAGCATGGCGTCGGCCTTGAGCTCCTGAAGCAGGATGCCGTCGGTCATGATCTTGATGCGCGTGTCGAGGGATGTGTGATCCTCGAAGCGCATCTTGTAGCCGACCGTCTCGCCGTGCGCCTCGCCGAGCTCGCCGGCGATGTACTCCGACACCGACACTGCGGCAATGCGCCGGGGCTGGGTCACCCCGATCACGCCGTCGCGCGAGAAGCCGGCCTCGTGGAGAATCATCGGAAGCTGCGTGGTCTTGCCCGAGCCCGTGGGGCTCTCCACGACGATGACCTGGTTGTCCTCGAGCGAGTCGAGGATGCGCTCGCGCTGTTTGTAGACAGGTAGATCGGTTCGAATCATGTGAATCAGTCGGAGCGGGCGATCCGGGCCGCCCGTTCCGCCGCCGCGTCGAGGTCGAGGTTGTCGAAGCTCTCCCGCGTTGCGAGGTCTTTGACGTTCACGGTTCCCGCGGTCCGTTCCTCGGGTCCGCAGATGATGCCGACGCGTGCGCCTTTCTGTTCGGCAAATTTGAACTGTGCGCCGAGCTTCTTTGCCTCGGGATAGACCTCGGCGGAGAGCCCTTCCGCGCGCAGGCGGTCTGCGATGCGGTGGTAGTGCCCGATGAGGGTGTCGTCGAGGCAGAGCACGACGGCGTCGACGGTGCCACGGCCGGTGTCCGCGCGTCCGAGCTCCTCGAGGGCGGCAATGAGGCGGTCGAGGCCTACCGAGGCGCCGACGCCGGGAATCTGCTCTTTGGTGTAGAGGGATGCAAGGTCGTTGTAACGACCACCCGAACACACCGAGCCGATACCTTCGAGCTCGTCCAGAAATGTCTCGTATACGCAACCGGTGTAGTAGTCGAGTCCGCGCGTAATGGAGGGATCGAGCGCCACCCGGTCGGCGATGCCGGTCTCCTCCGCCCAGGCAAGTATGCGCTCGACTCGTTCGGTATCCTCGGCGGGACCACCGGCGAGCTCCCGCATTGCGGAGAGTGTTTCCGCGGCACTGCCCTGCGCCTGTATGTAGGCGAGAATCTTCTCCGCGCTCTCGGCGCCTACCAGGGCGGCGAGCTCCTCGCGGGTCTTCTCCGGGCCGATCTTTCGCATCTTGTCCACCGTGCGAAGGATCTCCACCGAATGGTCGGCCGCACCGAGATGGGCGAGGAAGCGGTTGAAGATGCCGCGGTGGGAGAGATGCACCGTAAAGGCCGAGAGCCCGAGCGCCTCCATCGAGCGGACAATCAGAAGCAGTATCTCGAAATCCGCCGATGCCGTGTCGGTTCCCACGATATCGAAGTCGCACTGCGTGAACTCGCGGTAGCGACCGCGCTGGGTGTTCTCGCCGCGAAAGACTTTGGCCACGTGATATCGCTTGAAGGGCAGATAGAGCTCCGACTTGTGCTGGGCCATGTACCTCGCGAAGGGCACGGTGAGGTCGAAGCGCATGGAAACATCGCGCCCGCCGTTGTCGGTGAAGCGGTAGATCTGCTTGTCCGTTTCCCCGCCGCCCTTGCCGAGAAGGACCTCGGTGTACTCGAGCACCGGTGTGTCTATGGGAACGAAGCCGTGCCGACCGAAAACCCGCACCAGGCGGTCGATGAGCTCGCTTCGTCGTGATTCTTCGGTGGGTAGAAAATCGCGAAAGCCTTTGAGGATCCGCGGCTCGATGCGCTGTGCCATATCTACTGTCTACTATGCAGGATGGCCGGGCGAGTTGCAAGGCG
>CAYOFA010000078.1:4788-15141 GCA_964402885.1 uncultured Spirochaetaceae bacterium | reverse complement strand
CGAGTGTGCGGGTGCCGGCCTACGCGGTGGCCGATCTGGCCGAGGCCGGCCAACAGGCTGCTTGATACCTAACCTGCCTCGCGGCGGGTGAAGGCGTAAATGCCGACGAGGATCATCACGCCGCCCACAAGCGTCCAGATGGTCGGAAACTCGGCAAAGAAGAAGATCGCGAGAATCGTAGCAAAGACGGGCTCGCCGAGCACCGAGGTGGCGACGAAGGAGGCCCGCACGTAGCGAAGCGCCCAGCTGAACACGCTGTGGCCGAGGATGGTCGGAAAGACGGCCAGAAGGACGAAGATCACGTACTCCCGGGGCGCAAAGGGGCCGAGCTCGACGCCGGACGCCAGAGACAGAACGAGCAGAAACACCGCGCTCGCGCTGTAGACGATGAAGGTGTAGGTACCGGCATCCATGTACTGCCGCAGCAGCCGGCCGATGAGCATATACCCGGAGACCGTCACCGCGCCGGCGATGGCGAGCAGGTTGCCCGCGGTCGCCGTCTCGCCCACCGCGGTTCCGCCTGCGGCCAGCACGATACTGCCCGCGACGCTCACGAGGACCCAGATAACGCCCCGCAGGGTGATGCGCTCGCCGAGAAAGATCAGACCGAGGACCACCACGATGATGGGGTGGAGATTCACCAGGACCGTCGCGCTCGCCACCGAAGTCAGAAACAGGGAGGAAATCCAGGTGGCGAAGTGAGCCGCGAGGAAGACGCCGCTGAGGAGCGCAAGCGCAATGTCCCGCCGCGAGAGGCGCAGCAGCCGCGACGGCGTGGCCGAAAAGAAGCGGGGCGCCGTCAGCAGGGCCGAGAAGGCCATGCGGTGGAAGGCGATGGCGAACGGCGGCGCGGTGGAGAGCCGGATGAGGATGGCGGAGGTGCTCACGAAAAGTACGGCCACGATGACCGCGGCGCGCGGGTCGATCGCCGGCCCGTCGTCGCGGTCGGCGCCGCGGTCGGCGCCGCGCTCACGGTCGCGGCTCACGAGTCCTCGCCCGGTATCCAGGCTTCGAGGTCCACGCCGTTTCGCCTCAGGATCCGCGCCCCCACGACGGAGCCCGGCTCGAGCCTGCGCCCGCCGGTTCGAAGCACGACGAGCCCGTCGACTTCCGGGGCATGGGGAAAGCCGCGGCCGATGGCAAGCTCCTCGCCCTCCACCTCTTCCTCGATCAGGACGTCCATCCGCCGCCCGATGAAGCGGTCGAGCCGGGCGTAGGTAATCGGAAGCTGTGCTTCCTCGAGGAGCGCCTTGCGCTGCTCGGCGGCGGGCTCGACATAGTCGCCGTGGCGCCGATGCGCCGGCGTCCCCTCTTCGGGGGAGTAGGCGAAGATGCCGAGCCAGTCGAATGCCGCCCGTGACTGAAACTCGCGCAGCCGGTCGAATGCGGCATCGGTCTCGCCGGGGAAGCCGGTGAGGAGGCTCGTGCGCAGCACCGCATCCGGGAGTGCGCCCCGGATGTCGTTTATGAGACCGAGATACTCCGCAGCGGTGCCCGTTCGGGCCATGCCGCGGAGCACATCGCCGTCGGCGTGCTGCATGGGCAGGTCGAAGTACGGAAGCAGCCGCTGGTCGCTCGCGCACAGATCGAGGAGCTCACGCGGAAAGCGCTCGGGGTGGATGTAGAGCATTCGCAGACGGAAATCCTCGTCGACCGACAGAAGATGCCGGAGGAGCTCGATGAGGCTCGGAGTGGTGCCGTCACGACCGTAGGAGGCGAGGTCCTGGGCGATGAGGCTCACCTCCCGTACGCCGCGGGAGACGAGGTGGCGGAGCTCGGTCTCCAGATCGGCAGGCGGTCTGCTTCGATAGCGTCCGCGGATGATCGGAATCGCGCAGAAACTGCAGCGGTTGTCACAGCCCTCGGCGATCTTGAGATAGGCGCTGCCGCGGTAGGAGAGAAGCGTATTGCGCAGCACGAGCCGGTCGTCCTCCTGCGGAAGCGATACCGCACGGCCCTCCCAGGGCTGGGTCTCGAGGAACTCGCCGATGGCCTGCGGAGCGCGGTTCCCGAAGAAGGCATCAACCTCCTCGAGATCCCCGGAGAGCTCTTTCGGGTAGCGCTGGGTCAGGCAGCCGGCCATCACGATGCGGGAATCGGGGTAGTCGGCACGGAAGCCGAGCACGGTATCGATCGACTCTTCCTTCGCCGGGCCGATGAAGCCGCAGGTGTTCACGATGATGACCGAGGCCTCGGCCGGGTCGGCTGCCCGCACCCATCCGCGTGCTTCGAGCGAGGAGACCATGACCTCGGAATCTACCTGATTCTTCGCGCAGCCGAGGGTTTCGATGTAGAAGGAGGCGTCACTCACGGGCGAGATCAATAGACGGGAACGAGCTCGAGTCGAGGTGTCCGGCCGTCCTCGGCTGTTCCCCACGTGATGAGGGCGGTCACGACCTCGCCGGGATCACCGAGGTCCACTTCGCTCCCGGCAACCCGCAGGGCTGCAACTCCACCGTTGGAGAGCCAGAGGCGGAACTCATCCTGCACCGTGGTACGGAAGGTGTCACCCTGCTCCAGGTACTGCTCCTCGCGCTGATCGCCGTCTGCGACATAGCGGAACCAGGAATACCCGCGAAACTCGATCTCCACGGAGAACTCATCGCGCTCGTCGAACTCCGAAATTACGCGTGCACTGCGCTCGCGCTCGGGAATGTTCGTTTCGCCGATGGGCTCGGTGTCCGCCATGGCGGCCTGTCCGCCTGCATCTCCACCGGAGGCGACCGGAGACTGCACGACGCGATCGAGCCTCATGACGAGAGTGGGCGGCGAGGCCGCGCTGTCGACCTCGCGCACGAGCACCCGTATGTCGCCGCGACCGTCTTGGTTGACGTCGAGCATCCGCTCATCGTTGGGCTCGAGCAGTGTCGATCCGCCGATGGTGGTCACATTTACTGTGCCATCACCGACTTCACTGAGGGACAGGGGATACTCGTTCTCGCCCACGGGTATGCGCACCACATCGCCCTGGACAAACCGTCGCTCGAGAATCTGATCCTGCAGCACGAACTCGCGACCGGCGAGCTGCTGCTCATCTTCGTCGGCCGTCTGCCCCTGCTCGGCAGTGCGTTCCGCGGTTGGCTGCCCGTTCTCCCCTGAAAACACGCCGGACTGAATGAGGAAATAACCGCCGACAGCGAGCCCCGCAAGCACGAGCACCGCAAGCCCGGCAATCACGTAAGGACGAGGGCCCTTCTTCACGATGAGCTCGTCGATGGGCGCCGGCTGCTCCTGGATCTTGAGGTTCTTGTAGAGGGTGACCATCTCCTGGGAGTCGAGACCGAGGAACTCGGAGTAGGTTCTGAGAAACCCCAGCAGATAGGGCTCGCCGGGGAAGATATCGAAGTCCTCCGACTCGAGCGCCTCTATGAACCGCTTCGCGATGTGGGTGTCCCGCGCAACCTGCTCGAGACTGTATCCTTTCTGACTCCGCGTGGTGCGCAGCTTCTCGCCGATTGACTCCATCAGCCGTCCCGCTCGAATAGAAAATCGCTAAACAGGTTTGCCGATGCCGGCGCTTCGTAATCGAAGCGTGCGGCCGGTATGTTCTGGTTCACCCGCACGTCGAGGAAGTCGAACTGCACCTCGTCGTAACTCACAGTAACCCCCACGATGCGGCGGATGAGTCGATCCTCGTCGATCGAGAGGACGAGCTGGCGAAACCCCTCGCGCGTCGAACGCCAGGTGAGCCGCAGCTTGGTTACCATTTCGTCCTCGCCGACGGCCTGCGCCTGTACCTCACCCTCCGCCAGTTCGGCCGGCTCCTCGTTCAGGGAAACCGGCTCGGGGCTGTCGAGATAGGCGATGCTGTAGTTTTCCCTCATCAGCCTCAGCCCGTCGCGGCTGGCAAGCCCGGTCACCCCGTTCTCGCTGGAGCCACTCAGTGCCTGCTGCAGAACCACATCGTACTCAGGAATATAGACCTTCAGGACATCACCGTCGGAGACCAGAACCTGGTCTTCCGGCTCGGAGAAGTCGATGCGGACGAGATTCGGGCGCCGGTAGTAAAGCGTTCCCGTGAGCGACTGCTCCGGGGTGGTCATCTCCACCTCGGCGATGTAGTCGGTAATCGATGAGTATCGCTCCGCCACGGTGGCGAAGAACTCGGGAGCGGTCTGAATCTCCTGCGAGAATGAAAACGGCGCCGCAAGTGCGACGATAGAAAGAAATAAAGTGAAGCGTTTCACGCGTGTGTTACCCCGGCAATTTGTGAACCCATACTTGTCCATGCCTTTGCCATTTGTCAAGGTCGATTTCTAAGAGCTCAATTCACGGATACGATCACGAAGGGTCGCCGCCCGCTCGTAGTTCTCTTCCTCTACCGCCTGCTCGAGCTCCTGCTCGAGCGCCGTGACCTCGCCCCGCTCTTCCTCGCCGCCGCTTGTGCTCTCACCGTCGGCGTCGAGCTCACCGTCGGCAAGCCGTGAGAGCGTCGAGCGCAGATAATTCGCCGAGCGCACCTTCTCGAACCGGAATGCCGGCGAGTCGATATCCTCGAGCCCGTCGATTTCCGCGACGCCTCCTTCGAGAATCTGGCGGGCTACCGCGCCCATCCCCTGCTTCACCGCCGTCATGGCCCGGGCCATCGCGTTCATGCGGAGGATGTAGGGCTTGAACTGAAGCACCGCGTTGCGATCGTCCTCGTCCGGACAGTAGCGCTCGAGCAGCCTGCAGAGCCGCAGGTTGTGCTCGGTATCGCGGGCCGTACGCTCGAAATCGTTCGATTGAAAGAGCAGCAGATAGCGATAGTAGAACAGCACGCCCTCGTTCTGCAGCATCACCGCATCGTCGTGGTCGATGGTGAACCCCTCATCACTTCCATGTTCCTCCACGTAGTGCGAAAGGCGCTCCTCGAAGGCCTGGACCACGGTTTCACGGTCGAACGGGCGCGCGCCGTCGGGGCGCCCCTGGAGTTCGTACTGCTCGATCCCGAGCGGCAGGCGCACCTGCATCACCGCGCGCCCGTCCGCTGCGGTTACGATCCGAATACTGTGTTCGGGGTCGTAGGGCCACTCGTTCAGCAGCGTAGATAGATCCTGGCTCATACCCAATCCTTTCTCCTCCACCGCCAATATACTAACGCGGGGCAAGTATTGCGGCCCGGCACGCTCCCACGTAGGATGGCGACAAGGAGCTGCCTGTGGTAACTGTGCTTTCGGTGGGAGGATCCATTATCTCACCCGACGCCGTAGATACGAAGCTGATAGTGGGTCTGCGCGATACGCTCATGCCCTTCATCGACGCGGGACGCCGTTTCGTTCTCGTCACAGGCGGCGGCGCGCCGGCACGGACCTACCAGCGAGCATATCGCGAGATCGCCGGAAATACCGACACCGAGGAGCAGGATTGGATCGGCATCTCCGCCACCCGCCTCAATGCCCAGCTGCTGCGCGGCGTGTTTCGCGCCGTATGCCCGGACCCGGTGGTCACCGATCCAACCGCCGACATCGCCTTCGACGGTCAGGTACTCATCGGGGCGGGATGGAAGCCCGGGTTCTCCACCGACTACGACGCCGTTCTCCTCGCCGAGCGCTTCGGCGCCGACACCGTCATCAATCTCTCGAATATCGAGAAGGTGTACACCGCCGATCCGCGCACCGACCCGTCGGCCACGCCCCTCGACGCGGTGAGCTGGAAGCAGTTTCGCGAGCTCGTCGGGGATGATTGGGTTCCGGGCAGCAACCTGCCCTTCGATCCGGTTGCCACACGCTACGCGGCGCAGATCGGCCTCAGGGTCATCGCCGCCGGCGGCCGCGATACCGGGAACCTCCGGCGCATCCTCGCCGGCGAGCCCTTCCACGGCACCACCATCGGGCCGGCGTAGGCGGCCGGGCGCAGCGCTGCCCGCCATACGCGGCCGCGAACTGCGGCCCGCGCCGCCCGCGCTACCCCGCGCCCGCGCTACCCCGCGCCCGCGCTACCCCGCGCCCGCGCTACCCCAGCCGCTGCCGCTGACGGTAGCCTCGATACAGCTCCTCGAGCCGCGCCCGCTGATCGTCGGTGAGTCCCCCCGACCGCATCGCCTCGTAGCCGATACTCACCACCGCAGCCGAGATGTGCCGGGCATTGTCCATGGTTTCGAGCTCGTCCATCGCCTCGCCGATGCGGCCGAGGCGGGCCGCGGCTATCGCGATATCCCGCGAGGCAGTGTTCTGCGCCCCGTCGGCCCGGGCGCGCGCCTCCTGAGCCCGCTCGAGATGCTCGGCCGCCACGGCGATGTAGCTTCCCTCGGCGGCGACGGCCACGTGCGCGGACACGCGCGCCTCGACCGCCGCGGTCGGCGCGAGATCCGACACACCTGCGAGCTCGCTCGGCGCGTCGACGGCAAGAAAGAGGTCGACGAGGCGCACGAGCATGGCCGTTTCCCGGCTCTCCGGGGAGACCTGGGCGAGACTGCGCACGGCGTTCGCCGCCTGTATGAGCGCAAGCTGATCCTCGCCGAAGCGCAGATAGGACTCCGCCACGTGGAGATAGCTTTCGGCACGAGCGGAGGAGGCCTCGCCGACGCGCCCGGCCGCGCTTACCGCTCGCGCATAGAGAATGAACCCCGAGGGGCGAAGTTCCTCGGTGTCATAGCCCTCGGCAATGGCGGCGAGCGCCACCGCCCGGACCGCCGGTCGCTCGAGGCCCTCGGCAAGATCGAGAGCATCGAGGCGACGGCCGAGACCCACGAGGCGGGAAAGAAACGTCGAGGCGGCCTCCGTCGGCGCCGTATCCGCCTCGCGGGCCGCTGAAACGGCGTCAGCTATCATCCGATCGGCCCGTTCAGACTCCCCGATTGCACGGTACGCGCGGGCGATCTCGGCCAGGGCGGCCGCCCGTGCCCAGGGCTCCGCGATATTGCCCGCTGCCGGGATGGCCTGCTGTATGAGTACATTCGCCGACTGCCTCACGCCCTGCGCCTGATAGCGAACGGCTGCCTCCGCGAGTATGTCCACGCGGAGGCTGAGATCCTCTATCACGAACACCGCCTCGATCGCTGTGCGCAGTACGTCGAAGAGCTCGTCACCGGTCTCAAAGGAAATGTCGATCACGTCTTCGAGGACCCGCGCCTGTGCCCGCGACTCACCGAGGCTTCCCACGCGGGTCACCGCTTCCTCGAGCAATGTGATCACTCGCGCGGTCAAACCGCGCTCGAGATAGCTGCGGGCAAGGTGAACCGCTGCCGGGCTTACCGCACTCCCCTCGGGCGAAGTCGCTATCGTCTCACCGACGAACTCCCGCAGCGCCTCCGCTTCTGCGGCGAGTTCCAGCTCCGCGTAGCGGTCCGCGATATCGACGAGCAGTACACTTCGGGGACCGGCGTCGCGGACCTCCATGGCAAAGCGCACAGCATAGGCGAGGCCGCTTTCGCGGTCGTCGAGGAGACGGTAATTGAAGCTGGATTCACTCCCCGGACCGGTTGCACAGGCAGACAGCAAGGCAACGGCGAGGAGCGCGACAAGACGGTGAAGCCGATTCATCAACTCCTACTGGTTGACAGAAAGATATCACGTATAACCCGCAGTCCCCGGAAGCCGGAGAACCTTCACACGGGCTGGATGTAAATTTTGCCGTACTTCTCGCCGTCGGTATCGTCGAAGTACAGCCGGACCTGCTTCGGACGGCCGATGCGCTGCGCGGTGCGCAGGCTCATCTCTATCGTTCCGGCCTTCGTTTCGTTCTTCAGATTGAGGGTGCCGAAGATATGGCTGGCCTGGCCCGACATGAACTCGTCCATGGTGCAATCAACGAAGATTCGGACCACGGCGTCCGTCATCATGAGTCCGAGATCGTAGCCGTCGTTGGGATGAATATTGATGGTCTTCTCGTCAAAAGAGTAATCGGCGATTACGGACAGCTCTTCGGTGTTGCGACTCATAGGCGGATTCTAGAGACCGCCGCGACCTCCGTCAAGCGGCCCCGACGCCGATGACGAACCCGGGGCTCATGCAGTATGATCGGGGCACCAGCATCATGTTTCATTCGAGTGGATTCCAGAAACGTCTCAGAAAGATAGACTCCTCGATCGATCGTGGCGATGAGCAACAGCGCGTCGACGCGATCCGCGACGCCTTCTCAGCCTCGCTGTCCTCCCTTCCCGAGCCCATGCGCGCGGAGCTTTTCGATTACTTCAGCAGCAAGTACCGCGCCGATGAGTCGGGCTACACGGTAGAGGACGCCATCTTCCTCGGTGAGATCATCGACCTCTTCACCGGCGCCTACGATGACGAGCGGGACCCGCTGGATGCGGACGACTGGGATTTCGTGAAGGACATCATCGACGAGAATGCCCTCGAGCTCGACATGGACACCATCAACTACGTCATGAAGCTCGTCGTGGATAAGGGAGCAATCTGATGCAATCGTTCCGACTCGAGAAGATCGGCGATCCGCTGGCCGAACACGATGTGACGCCGCCCGTACCGGGACCGGGATCGGTCGCCGTGCGTGTGGAGGCGGCCGGCATCTGCCATTCCGACGCCCACTATCGCTCCGGCGAGTCGCCGACCGGCGAGCTCCCGCTGACCCTCGGGCACGAAGTCTCAGGGGTGATCGCAGCCGTCGGCGACGGCGTGCCCCCCTCCCGCGTCGGCGAGCGGGTGTGCCTCCACTATCTGGTGACCTGCGGACGGTGTTACTACTGCCGCCGCGGCCTCGAGCAGTTCTGCGAGCAGGGACAGATGATCGGCAAGCACCGCGACGGCGGCTTTGCCGAGCAGATCGTCGTCCCCGAGCGAAACGCGCTTCGCCTGCCGGAGCTCGTACCCTTCGAGCACGGAGCAGTGCTGATGTGCTCCGCCGCGACGGCCTTGCACGCACTGCGCAAAGCCCGTTTTGCCGCCGGTGAGCGCGTCGCCGTGTTCGGCGTCGGGGGGCTCGGCATGTCGGCGGTGCAGCTTGCGATCGCGCTCGGCGCGCTCGATGTATACGCGATCGACCGTGATCCGGCGAAGTTGCGCACCGCCGAGTCATTCGGCGCGATACCCGTCCTCGCATCCGCAGAGGACCCGGTTCAGACGGTGCGCTCGCACACCGACGGCCACGGCGTGGACGTCGCCCTCGAGCTCGTCGGGCACCCCGACACCGTCCGGGCGGCGTTACTCTCGCTCGGGCCTACCGGACGCGCCGCCGTCGCCGGCATCGGCGACCTGCCGGTGAGCATCCACACCTACCGGGAGATCATCGGCACCGAGGCGGAGATCATCGGCGTCTCGGATCATACCCGGGCGGAGCTCGAGCTGCTCCTCGATCTCGTCGCCCGCGGCCGGCTCGAGCTCGCGGACGTCGTCACCGAGCAGATCCCCTTCGATATCGCGGCCCTCAACGAGCGCCTCGATCGGCTCGACGCCTACTCCGCGCCGGTACGCACCGTCATGACGCGCGCATCTCGAGATAGCCGATCTGATAGCCGTCCACGATGATGCGCACGAAGAGGTGCTCCCCGGAGAGGTGATACTCGTAGCGGGTGCGGCCTCCGACCTGCGCCGGTCGTCCCGGCACGTAGGTCCACTCCACCTCGAAGCTCCCGTCCTCGAGGTCTCTGACACGCCCCGCGCCAATCTCCTCCCCCGCGTTGTTGTACTCCCGCCACACTCCGTCGGTCGTCGTGATGCGGCGCACGCGCTGCTGCTCCTCGATCTCGAAGTTGAGGGAGAGGTCCGTGACGGTGAAATCCTCGTCGAGAACCTCGGGTCCGCCCCGGCTCGCCGGGGTCGACGAGGCGTCCGGAGCGGCTGCCTGCCCGTCCCCGCGCCGATCGATCAGGGAGGCGGGGAGCGGGGACGTCGCGCTTGCGAGTATCTCCGCGGTCCCCGCATCGACGAGCCTCGTCGAGAGGTGGGAGCTCGAGCCCGCTTTCCTCACTGAGCCGATGAGCACCGCATTCGCTCCCACGAGCTCTCCGAGTTCCGCGGCAGATGCCTCCGATATCATTCCGCTGAGGGCGAGGCGGCTCTCGGCGACCACGTCGTTGAGATTCTGCCGTTCGTAAATGGCGACGTTCTCCGGGCGCAGGCGCAGCAGGGAGGAAATCATCTCGTCCTGCAGGATATAGCCGAGCTCGGCGTCCTCGCCGGCGCCGGACTGCTCGAGCGGCAGAACCGCCACGCGGTAGCCGCGGCTCGTCGACAACGCGCCGAGAGTCTCGCGGGCGTGATAGTCGGTGGCCTCCCGCAGGCTGCCGTAGGCACCGCCGTTCGCACCGGTCGCATCCGGCGCGCTTGCGCATCCGAGACTGAGGCTGAGTGCACAGGCGATCATCATCCATCTCATGGTCCGGATTCCTCCCTGCAGGTCGTGGTTGTGTGCGTTACTGAGATTATTGCCGGGAGCGTGGCGGATTGCAATCGATAAACGGCGGCCGCCGGCGGG
>CAYOFA010000078.1:0-4688 GCA_964402885.1 uncultured Spirochaetaceae bacterium | reverse complement strand
GATTATTGCCGGGAGCGTGGCGGATTGCAATCGATAAACGGCGGCCGCCGGCGGGGGCAGGCCCCCGGGGGTCCGGGCGGTGCCCGGGGCGCGGGGGCGGCGCCGGCTGGGGGCCGCGGCGACACCCCCGGCGCCGGCGGGGCGCCGGGGGTGGGCGCCCGCGGCCTACCGTTTGTCGCTGCGTTTTTTGTACCGCCGGATCTCCTTGGCGATCTCCTTTTCCCGGAGGCGTTTACGCTCCCAGGCCTCGGCAGCCGTTGTTTCCGCTTCCGCCCTCAGGGCAAGGAAGCTCTCGTAGCGGCCCCGGTCGATCTCGCCGGATTCCACGGCGGCGCGCACCGCACAACCCGGCTCCTCCTCATGGCGGCAGTCCCGGAAGCGGCACCGGTCTTCGAGCTCGACGATCTCCGGGAACGCCGTACCTGCGCTGCGCTCCTCGCTGTAGAGGCCGACCTCGCGCAGACCCGGGGTGTCGACGAGGAACGCGCCGTTGTCGGTGACGTAGGCGCGACGCGTCGTCGTTTTGTGCATACCGCGACCGTCTCCCCGCAGATCACCTGTCTCCGCGGCCGTTCCGCAGAGGACATTCACCAGGGTCGACTTGCCGACGCCCGAGGAACCGGCAAGCACCACTGTGTCGCCGGGGGACCAACGGCTGCGCAGTTCCGCGATGCCCGTGCCGGTTCTTGCCGAGATCGCTACTGCGTCGAGCCCGGGGATGGCCCGACGGGCCTCGGCCACGCGCGTTTCCGCATCATCGACCGTGTCGGCCTTGTTGACCGCGAGCACGACCGGCGCGTCGCAGCCGCTTGCAAGGGCCTCGACGTATCGCTCCACACGGCGAATCGAGAAGTCACCGGTTGGGTCGGTCACGATGATGAGAAGATCCAGGTTGGCGACCAGCGGCTGCCGCTCGTGGGAGCCGGGTCGTTTTCGTGCAAAGAGACTCTGCCGGGGGAGGACCCGGGTGATGAGTGCCTCGCCCGCGCCGTGGTTCGGCCCGACGCCGGAGAGCGCTACGAAATCACCCGTGGTCGGCTGCGGCTGGGTCCCGAGCTCTACCAGATAGCGAAAGTGCCCGCTCTCCGACGCCGGCAACTCTCCGCCGGGAGTGGTTACAAGAAAGCGGCCTCCGAACACCGCGACGATACGTCCCGGAAGGGAGGTGGACTCTGTCTGTTCTTCGAATTCATTCTGCCGGCCGACGTCCCAGCCGGATGCGCTCCATAGCTTGTTTGACACGTGCGTTCACTCCAATCATAGCTACCCCTGATTACGAGGGCCGCGTGCGCGGGTAGTGCGCACGTCGACCCCGATCCACAGCGTGCATGAGGGTTGGTGCGGGTATGAAAGAAGCGCGTGCCGCAGGGAGCGGCGTGGGCGTACGTTCTGTGAGGGTGGTCGTCTACGCTTCGAAGTACCCGCGCGGGGCGAGCACAAGATCCGTGTGTCGTGCGGTAGTCATAGAGTATAACCTCCCGTGGCCGACGATTCGGCATCGACACTATACGCCGAAGCGACGAGCCGGGACAAGTGCGCGAGCGCGGCGCGACGACGCCGGGAGCGCGACGACGGGACAACGGCAATTGTCAAAGGGCGGCCGTTGAAGTACACTCTCTGCCCACAGCCGGCGTGGCGAAATTGGTAGACGCAGCAGACTCAAAATCTGCCGGGGTTCGCGCCCCGTGGGAGTTCGAGTCTCCCCGCCGGCAATTTTAACTGCAAACAGTGAAAGCATTTAGGTTTTGCGCTATCATTCTTCCGTGATCTTCGGACCGTTGGGCCGAGATTAAGTCTGAGATTATAGAAAGAACGCCATGCCCCGTGGCAAAGCAGCATTCAGCCTCCGGAACGCCCTGCCGACGAGAAAGAAGCCGAGAAGAAGCGTGACGGCAAGAAGTACCGCTACGTGTGCTACGCTCAGTTTCAGAGATCAGTAAGGAAACTACACCTCGGTCATTGGGTGGTATGCGTCCATAGTACTGGCGACCGAGATCCGGTTCTCCGGTAGTTTCTCTTCATCCACCAGCCGCTTCGCGTCTCGGAAGACGTCGGGACGGAGGCCTTCGGGCTCTTCCGGTCTTTCCGTGCCGTCCGGTTCTCGGACCGGCACTCGTTGACGCTAGATCCGCGGATCATCTTTCATAGAAGGAAGAGGTGGTCGGATATCCAATCCCAGAATCGTCAAAGCGGGATTGGACTTCGCGGTATTTGGGGGCGCATCCCGAAACCACAATCTCGACTTGGGAATAGGCATCGAAACCCACAGATTTCTTGAAGGTTTCGACAGCCAATTTCAAGTGGAGAGTTTCTCGAGCCCGTTCGGTCATGAATGATTCGATTATGGGGCCAGAACCATCTCGAGCCGGCGTATCGCGGCCCGCCGCGCTTGAGGCGACATCCGATCAAGATTGTGCTGCTTCCAGCGAACGGCAGGCAAGTCTCTCACGTGCTCTATTCCGAGTTGTCCCCACGTTGGTTCGCCACGCTTGAAGCCGATGAGAAACTCCCGGTCTGCGTTAGTCAGCCACGGCAAGATGGTAGAGAAGAGGCGATGTCGGATGCCGTTCAACTGCTCGACAGTGACCGTGTCGCGCGTCATACCGTCGAAATCCTCAACGAATGCGCGATCCAGATCACGCTCACGCGGAGCAAGCAGTTCTGCCATTGGGCGATTGTGAGAGATCAAATACACCAGAAATGCCTTACGAAGACGTTCATCCATAATCCCGGAGTCAAGAATATACTCAACGTCGAACAGATCCCTGGGGTGTTGGCGATCTAGTGCGGCGCAAAGCTTTCCGGCCAGGATGTCAGGCACCGCGACGAGATTGGCCTCGACAAAGCCGAACTCCTCAGCCGCCACGGATGCGATGGGTCGAGTTTCGGATCCGAATACTGTTCCGCGAAGTATCGGTGACACCTCAACCTTGACCGTCCCATTCGGCGAGGCGACAATCAACCGTACGGTCGCATCAGAACCCGGAAGGGGCACCGCTCGAACTGTCACGTTGGGCACGTTGCGCTGCAGGTCGCTACTGATTCGATCCAAGGAGTCGCTAATGTTACGAAGGCTCGTCACACGGTCCTGGAGTGGTAAGTAGACAAGATCCAAGTCTACCGAAAGACGTGGTACATCCCGAAGGAACAGGTTGATTGCGGTTCCACCCTTCAGCCCAAGAGAATTCTCTTTCGTAACGTGGGCAAGCAGACGAACAAGGAGCTGTACCTGATCAGTATAGGCTTTCTTCATCTGCAGCCTCCATGTCTATCGGGACCGTGATCTGATACCGATTGTTGAGTCGGCCCTGCGGGACTATCTGGCGCTTTCCGCTTCCGAAATCTACGTTATCCACGCTGACGTGGTTGAACCAGGAATGACTATGACGCTCGGAATACCAGCAAAATAGCCGCTTCGCTTTGACGCTCTTTGCAGCTTCGAGCACCGCCTGAACGGTTTTTGGACGCAAGCTCACCGCCGATTCGAACAGCTTGTCGATAGCATGGAAGTCAGAGATGTCTGTCACCGAGACTATGGTCTCAAGAAGCGCTCTCTCCGGCGCTGACACTGGGATCTGCCATTCCCAGGTACCAAACGGTACGGCATCGATACCGACAGAATCTCCGCACGGGAAGCCGCCTCGTCCTCGGTAAGAGAGTTCTGAATTGGTCGTTACTTTCTGACACCATTGTGGGAGCGAGTCACAGCCGTAGAGATTCACCTGGTTCCCGGCTGATACGTAGTGTGTCACACCTCGGTGTTCGAGGGCCGAGTGTCCACCAATGTGGATGTCAAATCCAAGTTCGGTGAGAGAATACAAGACATGCTGCCATTTCAAAGGGGGACCTGGACGACGGTAGTGGCCTCGCCCGACGGCTATGAGACGCCCGGATCGCAGGTAGAAGTCGACAGCGGGTCTATCGAATCCCTTGTCATAGAGCCAGGCCCTGTTTACCACTTGTCCTTCCGGCAGTACGTCCGGCAATGATCGTTTCTTCATCAGTTTACCACACTTGTATCTTGCATAATATTACTCTGCAAATCAATGAGACTATGAACTGAACTTAAGAGTTTACATCTTAGTCCATCTGCATACTTTGAATATGCAAAATCCACTAATCGTAAACCAAAAAGCTGCCAACCGCCGATGGTCTTTCTTCCCAGTTGAAACCTGTGATTAGGCATGTAGTCTTTCTTTTATGGCGGATTCAAACTGGATGCACTTGGCAAAGCTTTGCTGGCCGATACTCACAGACGCGGCGGCGCAGACAAAGAGCCTCACGTACGGGGAAATCAACTTCGTGCCGCAAGGAGCTGATGCAAGTCAGACTGCCTCGAGGGCGCGGGCCGCGGGGAACGAGGTCGTGTTGTAGAGACGGGCATCCCGATCCCCTTGTCACACGAGCTCCCGGCTGTGGTATTTTGTTCGGGAGATCGACCGTGCGGCTGCTGTGCACGGTATAAGGGAAGGTAGATATGCCCCGTGCGCGGTGCAGGTTTTGTGGCGAACACTTCGCGAAGAAGGGAATCGCCCGACATCTTGTCTCGTGTGCGCCGAAACACGTGGACGAGCCGAGCCCGCCACTGAAGACCTATTACCAGTTTGCGATAAGCAGTGACGATGCCCCACGATACTGGCTCTACCTTCTGGTGGACCCGGCCAGTACGCTCCGACAACTGGACCAGT
>CAYOFA010000077.1:4650-15555 GCA_964402885.1 uncultured Spirochaetaceae bacterium | reverse complement strand
GCACTGAGCCTGCCGATGATGCCATGGTCATCATGGCGCAGAAAGCCTTTCACTGTGTCTGCATACCAGGGAACGCCCATCGGTGCTCCAGGATAGCGGAGGGAGGGCTCTGTGACCAGGACGCGCCGATGGGGTACACGAGGGGTGCACGATGAAAAAAGCCCCCGGCGTTGCCGGGGGCTTGTGCGGAATGGAGCGGGTGGTTAGCGCTCCGGGACGAACTCGGGGAGCGTTGCGGTTGCGGCGTACTGGCCGGCGATAACCCCGTGCGCGCATGCGTCGGGGATGGCGTTGGAGCCGAGCCGGTTGGTGCCGTGCACGCCACCGGTGATCTCGCCGGCAGCGTAGAGGCCCGGGATTACATCGCCCCAGATGTCCTGCACCTCAGTCTTCGGGGTGATCTTCACGCCGCCCATGGTGTGGTGGACCGACGGCCACTGGGGAATGGCGTAGTAGGGGCCTTCTTCGATCTTCATCATGATGCCCTTGTCGATGACCTTGCCGAAGTCGGGATCCTCGCCCTGCTCGACGTAGCCGTTGTGGGTTTCGATGGTCTCGATGAGGCTCTCGGCGGACATGTTGATCGCCTGATCCTGATACGTGTGATCGTTGATGATCTCTACCAGGCCCTCGAGGGTATCGGCTGTGTAGATGCGGTCTGCATCGATGCCGCTCTTGAGCTGCGTTTCGGAGATGAAGCCACCGTCCTCGACGATCTTCTGACCGAAGATGGAGAAGGTGGTCGGGCCGCCGGTCTGCTGCGCTGCGCGTGAGCACACGTCACGGCGCTCTCCCTCATTGACGTAGCGGTCACCGTGCTCGTCCACGTAGACGATACCGGCGCTCGGGCCGCTGAAGGGAATGACCGCATAGGGGTCGAGCACACCGTTGTTGGGGTTGGCGAAGGGGTAGAGCTGGATGTAGGCCATGTGCAGCGTGTTGGCACCGACCTCCTGGGCCATGCTGATACCCTCGCCGGTTGCGCCGACGTGATTCGTCGTGGGCAACTCCGCGGTAAGGGACGGAACGTGGGCTGAGCGCATCTCGACGTTGCCGGAGAACCCGCCGGTTGCAAGGACGACGCCCTTCTCGGCCCGGATGTTCTTCACACCGTCTTCGGTTTCCACGCGGATACCGACCACCCGCGCCTCACTGTCGGTCTCACGGTAGATCGCGGTCATCGTGGTGTCGGTCATCACTGTGGCGTCCGTCTCGTCCACGAGCTTCTTCTGCACCCGTACGACGTCGGAGCCACTTCCGTTAATCATGGTATAGGTCCGATAGCCGTAGTGACCGCCGGGTCTGGTGAGTGAATCGCGCACCTCGAGGCCATTCTCGAGCAGCATGTTGAAGTAGTGGGGACCACCGTAGACGAAGTTCTCCACGAGGGCCCGATCACTGAGGTAGTCGCCGCCCTTCATGGTGTCCTCGATGTGCTGCTCGGCCGTATCGGCCGGTACGTCGAGCTTCTGCTGCATCTCATCGGCCAGGGTGCTCGTGTAGCTTGCCCACACGCCGCCGTTGATTTGAGAGTTTCCGCCCACGAAGGGCATTTTCTCTACGAGGACGACGGAGGCTCCGTTCTCGGCAGCCGTATGCGTTGCAGCGAGACCGGCGAACCCGCCGCCGATGACGACGACGTCATAGGTCATGTCCCAGTCGGAGGGGATCTCGAGCGATCCCACTGCGGGGCGCTCGCCGAACTCTCCGGCCTCGGAACCGGCTGCCGCCGCTGCGGCCTCGGCAACTGCGAAATCGTCGGGATTCCCGCCGGCCTGCCCGATTGCCTGGCGAACCGCAGCGATGATGCCGTCACTGGTCCGGGTAGCTCCGGAGACGGTATCCACGCCGATGCTCTGGGCATCCACGATCCGGCCCGGCATCTGCTCGATGGCGGCATCCGAGACGCCGTCGGTTTCGGAGTGCTCGACGATCTCGACACTCTCGATCCGGCTCTCCGAAAGGGTTACATCAACGACGAGACCGTCGGCATACCCCTCCACCGTCGCGGTGTAGGTACCGGGCTCCATCGGCGTGACGTCGCGGGTGTCGGTGGACTGAGCGACCTCGTCGCCCGTGTCCTCCGAGCCGCCCATGGCGATAACGGTTGCTGCAAGTGCCAATACCAGCAGCACTACCAGAATTCTGTTGGCTTTCACGTTTCCCTCCTCGAGAAGCCACGAAGAAGCAACCCGCGCGAACGCGCGCATCACTCCTTCGATATTGTGGAGATTATGTAGGGGCACAATACACGGAAACGCAATTCATGTAAATACCTTTTTATCGATAAATTGGTATCGTATGACAGTCAGGAATTGGTGCACGGCGGGGAGGAGTCCGCCGGGCCACGGCTGCTATGAGGGGCTCGGGCGCCGCGCCCGCCCTCTGCGGCGAAGGCTCTACCCGCGCAGCATCGACGCGAGCATGAGCCCCCAGTTGAAAGCCAGGATGAGGCAGAGATAGCACCAGCCGGCCCAGGACGTGCGGTAGTCGTCCCGCTGGTCGCCGCAGTGGTCGCCGGCGCTCATGTACTCCGCCGCGCTCGCGTGTACGGCAGCGATCCGTGCGTCAATCTTCTCGATGAGGTTTCCCCTGCCGAGCCGCTCCCCCTCGAGGGTCTTCTCGAAGTAGAAGAAGACGAGGGACAGCAGACTGCCGAGCCGTCCGGGCAGCACAAAACCCTTTCGGATCATGAACCTCGAGAGATAGATCATGCCGATGAGAAGCGCGGATTTCTCGAGGCCGGACATGAGGGCGCCCCTGGTCACGCGAAAGCCGCCGAGGGTCACGAGAACCTCGCCGATCGGCGTGAGTAACTGGGCCGCGACGATGCCGGTGATCATGACGACGTTCGGAAGCACCCGGATTCTCTTACCGGCAGCAGCCGAGAGAAGTATGAACTGCGCTACCTGCAGCCACCGCAACAGTACGTCTCCCTGAAACAGAAACGCCGGCGCGACGCACAGCCCGGCGACGAAGACGTGCGAGGGGTCGAGACGGATGCTCTCCGCGGTCATCAGGCCGCGGGTTCGGGACGTTGCAGTGCCAACCATGAGGATTTCCGTACGAAGGTGTCGGCGAAGTAGCCGAGGGCGAAGCCGCTCACCGCGCCCATCAGAAGAAACGGAGGCCCGATCAACAGCGCGGAGCGACCGAAGACGATTTCGCGGGCCATGAGGATCTGCACGAGGTTGCTTGCCAGGGCACCGAGCATGCACACGCCGACCAGGGAGAGGTAGCGGCGGAACGCGACGTACGCGCCGAGCATCACCAGACCGCTTGCGAAGGAGCCGGCGGCGGAGAACAGAAAGATGTATGAGAAGAGCGTTCCGTTGACCAGTCCCTGTCCGAGAACCTTGAGGAAGATCAGAAGTAGGACCTCCCGTGGCCTGCAGATCAGGAGCGACACAAGCACCGGGACGTTCGCCAGGCCGATCCTCATGAAGGGCACGGGCTTGGGAATGAGGTATTCGATGAGGGAAAGAAACAGGCAGAACGCCGCAAGCAGGGCGATGAGGTGAGTCCGCTCAGAGATTGAACGCGTCGATGCCGCCATCATCCCCTCCCTCGATACTGACTATCACCTCGTTCGGCAGGCAGGCCACCCACTCGCCCGGGTTCTTCATCCATCCTCGCAGCGAGCAGGTATGGTGTGGACATGGCGATTCCTTGACGCGAACCAGGCCGTCCTTCACCTCGATGATAGTGTCGCCGTGCGGACCTGCGACCGACACGAGTCGGTCCTCGTCGATGGGATAGACCCACTCGGTTCCCCGCGACTCGATGCACACGATCGTGGGATGGAGGTCCTGCGAGTACACCTGCACCGCGAAGGCGGAGATGACGAGGAGGCTCAGAAGGATGACCGCGTAGTCCCCGCGCTTTAGACTCATTAGATATAGATAATAACGTAACGATTAACCGGGGTCAAGGACTGGGTTCGTGAGTGCCCGCGCGGGTGTCCGTGGCGCGTGCCGCGCGCGACCTTCGAGCTTGCTCGGGGAGCGCCAGCGGTACGTGTCACGAGGTACCCGCGCGGTGGCGTATTTGCTAATCCATGCCCGTCTCGTACCCCGGCTCGTCCTCGAGGGAGGAGTCGTAGATGGTCTGGCGGCGGTTGAGCTGGAAGGCGAGGACGGCGGTGAGGCCGGTGGCGACGCCGTGCTGGATGCCGAAGACCTCGATGCCGATGATGGCCGCGGCGATGGGGATGTTGAGGGTGCTCGCAAGCATGCCGGTGAAACCGGCGGCGATCATCGCGTGATACTCGAGAGAGCCTTCCGCCACGCCTATGAGATCGGCGGCGACGCGGCCGAGGAGCATGCCGATGATGGCAGCGGGCCCGGTGAATCCGCCGCTGAGGCCGGATCCGACGGTGATGGAGTTTGCCATGAGCTTGAGCGCTGCGAGAATCAATAGGACCACCACGATTGGAACCGAGGGCGGCAGGTTCCCGTAGAGGGTGGTGCTGCCCCCGGAGGTGAGATCGGCGACGATGTACTCGCTGGTTCCCATGATTTCGGGATTGATGAGCCACGTCACACCGGCGGCGATGACGGTGCCGGTGAGCACCTTCGTAACGACGCCGGTCGTCTCGTCGCGCCGCGAGAAGCGGGCCACGAGCCCGTAGAAGCCGCTGTAGGCGCGGCCGGTGACACCGGTGAGGACCGCGACGAGAAGCACGGGCAGCAGAAGCTCGGGGTGGAGGGCCGTGGCCGGCGCCGGCAGCGTGTACAGGGGCGGCCGCATGAGCGGGGTGATGTCGAAGAGCACCGCGAGGTGAGCACCGATGGCGCTTGCTATGATGGCGGGGAAGAGCTGGCGGTAGCGCATCTCGTTTTTCTGCATGATCTCGACGGCGAAGACGCCCGCGCCCACGGGGCTTCGAAAGACGACGGCGACCGCCGCGGCGAGTCCCGCCGTGGTGGCGGTGCCGAGATCGGCCCTGGTGAACCAGCTGCCCCGAAGCCGTTGCCCCAGGGCGGACATCACCCCTGCCGTGACACGACCGACCGGCCCCACGATACCGCCGTTTCCGAAGGTGCCGAGGGTGGCGATGGAGGCGAGATACTTACCGACTGTTTCCGAGAGATCGAGTCGCCCGCCGTAGGTGCGGTGACCATGCACGTAGGAGGGAATGCCTTCCCCGGCACAACGCGGGTCAATGCGATAGATGAGCGTTGCCGTGACGAGGGCGCCGGCGAGTGCAAACAGGGGCAGGGGGAGGCCGGTGTCGCGAAGGAGCCGGTGGAACCCCATCACCAGGAACAGGAAGCTTCCGACGACGGCGACGCCGCAGAGCGCCGCGACGATGCCGATCACGATCCACTTCAGAAGCAGAAACGGGGAGCGCTGGCCGGTGGAATCAGGTGCCGTCAGGGTCGCCATGACTTCGCGCTTCGACCGCGACTATTCCTCTTCTTCGCGAAACTTTGCCGAAACGGTACGAATGTTCGGCAGGACTTTAAAGAAGATCTCGATGAGCCCGGGGTCGAACTTGCTGCCCGACAGGCGCCGCATCTCTTCGAGAACATCTTCCTCGCCCCATGCATCCTTGTAGACCCGCTTGCTGGAGAGCGCGTCGTAGACGTCACAGATTGCGACGATCCGGCCGAAGAGGGGAATCTCCTCCTCCCGCTTGCCGAGCGGGCGACCGTCGCCATCCTGTTTCACGGTTTCGCCGGTCTCGACGTCCACGTGCCCGGGATAGCCGGTCCCGTCCCAGTTCTCATGATGGGTAAGGGCCACGACCTGGGCGAGCTCGTCGAAGTCCGACTGCTTGTTCACGAACAGTCGCGCGCCATGGAGGGTGTGTGTTTTGATCGTCTCGTACTCTTCGGGAGTGAAGCGGGCGGGCTTTTTCAGCACGAGGTCGGAGATGGCCACCTTCCCCACATCGTGGAGCATGGCGGCCATACGGAGGTTGTCTTTCGTGCGCTCGATCTCGTGCGACTCGAGGCCCTGTTCGGTTGCCCATCGTTCGTAGATTTCGACTGCGAATCCGGCGACCCGGTTTACGTGCTGCCCGGTTTCCTTCGGATCGCGAAGCTCCGCCATACTGATCATGCGCAGCAGAATGGCGCGGGTCATCTGTGCGCGCTGCAGGGCGACGGTCGCGTTCGTTGCGAAGTGCATGAGCATGAGCTCATCGTCCTTGTTGAAGGCGATGGCCCTGCCGGTGGCGGACTGCTTGTTGATGAGCTGGATGACGCCGAGGATGTCGCCGATGTTGGTTCGAAGCGGGATGGCGATCATCGAGCGGCTCGTGTATCCGGAGACCCGATCGTAGGTCGGATCGAAGCCGTAGGGAGCATCCTCGGAGATGCTGTAGACGTCCTTGATGTTCACCGGCTCGCCGGTGGCGGCCGCGTAGCCCGAGATGGTCTTGGTATTCACCGGCACGGTGAACACTTTGTAGATGAGCTTCTCTCCGGGCGGGAGCTTGGCCTGAAGGGTGTCGTTCTGAGCGTAGTTGATGACGAGCTCGTCGCCGCGGCGGATATAGATCGACCCGGCGTCTGCACCCGTGACACGACGCGACTCTGTGAGGATGCGCTCGAGCAGGATGTCGAGGTCCTGCAGCTTGTTGAGCTCCGAGTCGAGGCTTATAATTTCTTTGAGCTTCTGCTTATCTGATGACATCTGCTCTTCTGAATATCGGCCGATATTCTAATATATCCATACCCGAAACGACCAGAGGTCTCCCCGCGAGCGCAGAGCCCTACGTTGACAAACGGGCGCAGAGAGTTTGTAATGCCCCGAGTATCCGCCCGTCATGACTGCGAAACCCAGACTCTCCTTTCCTCTGCTGCTAACCGTTATCATCCCCATCCTCGCAGGCCTGCTGCTCTTTGCTCTCGTGCTGTTTTCTTTCGAGGCAGGTCACCGCGTTGCAGTTGATGTGCGACAGCGGGATATCGAGGATCTCGTGGCGCTTGCCGGAAGCTCGATCGAGGAGTGGTGGCTCGAGCCGCGCCGCGAGGCCGCGCGTGCCCTCGCCCGCAGCGAAACACTACACCGGAGGCTCGAGGGAGATGTTCCTTTCGCGGAGCTTGCCCGGGAGTGGAAGGTCGCTCAGCGGGTGCTCGAAGGGTACTTCTACATCTATTACGGACTCGAAGACGGTACGATCGAGCACTATCCCCCGATCTCCTGCCCGCGGACTATGACCCGCGCGAACGCCCGTGGTACCGCCTCGGCATGGGCTCCGATGGACAGCCGCTGTGGACTGCCCCCTACGAGGAGATCATAACGGGAGACATGGTGGTCAGCGTCGTCGTCCCGATTCTGCCCGAGGGCAGCCCGGCGGGCGGCGGCTCGCCGATCGGAGTTCTGTCAACCGATATGACGTTTTCGGCGCTCGAAGAGGGCCTCGAGAACATGGACCTCCCGACCGGCGGCTCGGTTTTCATGGTGGATCAGGACGGGAATCCGTTCATCGGAACCGACGAAGAGATCGTACGAGGGGACGAGCTTCCCCGTAGTACCGAGGATCTCTACGTCGCATCGAGCAGTGCGCTCTCGAGCGGGTGGAAGATCAGCGTGGTCGTCCCGCGGGAATCGCTCGCGGAGAGCTTCGCTGAGCTCCGCAGACCGATCATCATGGCGTCTGCCGTGCTGCTCCTCCTCGCCACCGTGGGCCTCTCGCTGATCGTCGGGCGAATCGCGTCGCGCGCACATCACCTTGCCGCCTATTTTCGTGAGGCGGTGGAGGAGCTAAAGCCTCTGCGGGAGTTGTTCCGGAGTCATGACGAGTTCTCCTATCTCAATCGCCGCTTCAACGAAGTGGTGCACGATGCGCGGCTCGCCGAAGAGGAAAAGCTTGATCGCGAGCGTACGTTCCGTTTCCTCGTGGAGCAGGCGCCGGTGGGGTTCTTTCGCTCCCACAGGGACGGAACCCTGCAGTATCTGAACACGCACTGTGCGGCCATGCTCGGCTATACGCGGGAGGAAGCATACGAGGGCATATCCTCGGTCAGAGGGCTGTATGATGACCAGACAGAGCGGGATCGATTCCTCCACGAGCTCACACAGAACGGGGAGGTCCGTAATCGCAAGATCCGGTTCATAAAGAAGTCCGGCGAGCGGATATGGGTCTCGATGACCGCGCGGCTCGACGTGGATATCGAGTCGCCCGATGAGTTCAGAATCGAAGGCTTCCTCATCGACGTGACGGCAGATGTGGAAGAACGTGAGAATCTGGTTACCCTCGCCGAGCGGGATCCGCTGACCGGCGTGCTCAACCGCAGAGCCTTTGACGCGGCCGCTCAGGAGATGGTGCGTCACGCCGGAGCGAGTGGCCGGTCGGTCGCCGCGCTCATCTTCGATATCGATGAGTTCAAGCCCATAAACGATACGCATGGTCATGATGTCGGGGATGCGCTTCTCCAGCGTGTCGTCGCGGTAGCGGGGAACGTCATTCGGGAGCGCGACGTGTTCGGTCGGCTGGGAGGTGATGAGTTCGGTGTCCTGCTGCCGCATTCCGGGGAAGATGCGGCCGTTCGACTTGCCGAACGCCTCGTTGCGCAGATGGAAACGACGCCCCCGCCCGAGGGAATCACCATACAACCTACGCTGAGTATCGGGGTTGCCGCGCTGTCGGGAGCGGATGTGTCCGTGCCGGAGCTGATAAAGGCGGCAGATTCGGCCATGTACCATGCGAAACGTGCCGGGCGAAACCGCATCATACGCGCATCCGACGCTCGTTGACAGCGCGAGCTCGCCGCGGATATACTTTTCACCGGTTAAGTGAGACACTCAGAGTCGAACTACATGCACAAACACCATTCGCCGCCCGGCCGAGGCGGTTCCGGCCTCGGACGCGGACGCAGACATAGACGGGCGCGAGGCCCTCGCGAGCCGGGACATCATCTTTCCATCTCCGATCTCGACATAGGAGAATCTGCGGTCATCGTGGGGTATCACGGGGGCGGGTCATCCTACCGCAGCAAGCTGCTGTCCATGGGACTCACCCGTGGCACCACGATCCGACTCACGAAAGTCGCGCCGATGGGCGACCCGGTCGAGATCGAGGTCCGGGACTTCAGCCTGTCGCTCCGAAAGGACGAGGCCGGAGTACTGCAGCTCGAGCGGGTCGGCGCCTGAGCCCGGAACCCGGACACCGGAGTCCCCGATGGAGCGGAATGCCGCAACTCGTACTCGCACCGTAGCGGTTGCGGGAAACCCGAACAGCGGAAAGACCACCCTCTTCAACGGTCTCACCGGTAGCAAGCAGCGCATCGGAAACTGGCCGGGCGTCACCGTGGAGAAGAAAGAGGGGCTCCTCAATTTCGATGCAGTGGGCGAGTTCCTCTCCTCCCCGTTCATGAACGAGTATCAGCACACCACGAGACCGGAGCGTGCGCCGGTGGGGAGAGGCGCCGAGCAGGTCCACCTGGTCGATCTGCCCGGCATCTATTCGCTGTCGGCAAGCTCCGAAGACGAGATCGTGGCACGGAACTTCCTGCTCAGCGCGGATGTCGACCTCGTCGTGAACATCGTCGATGCGTCGAACCTCCAGCGGAACCTCTATCTGACGCTGCAGCTCGTCGAGCTGAAGATCCCCCTCCTCATCGTCCTCAACATGATGGACGTCGCCGAGAAGAAGGGTCTCTCCATCGACGCGGATCACCTCTCCGAGCATCTCGGCGTCCCCGTCATTCCGGCGAGTGCAACCGATCGCAGCTCGATACGGGCGGTCAAGCAGGAACTCTATCGAAGCCTGCAGGATCCGCGTGTGCCCTCCGCGCGAGTCGATTATCCGGAGGAGTTCGAAGCCGCGATCTCCCAGTGGGAAGCCCCGCTCGGCGAGGTTGCACGGAGCATCGGGGCAAATCCGAGGTGGCTTTCGGTGAAGCTTCTCGAGCAGGACCCGTGGATCACCGAAAAGGTGGTGGCCGAGGGCGCGCTGCCCGCCGAGGCAATTGATTCGGTCATCGAGGGGATTCGCCACCACACCCGCGAGGATCCGGACGTCGTCGTTGCCGATTACCGCTACGGGTTCATCCATGGGCTCACCAGGCATATCTCCCGCAGCAAGCTGAATCGCCAGTCCATGACCGATCTCATCGACCGCGTGGTGATGAACCGGCTCCTCGGCATTCCCATCTTCTTCGCAGTCATGTACCTGGTGTTCTGGTTCACGATGGTGGTGGGCGACGCCTTCATCGACTTCTTCGATATCCTCTTTGGAACGATTTTCGTGGAGGGCTTCGGCGCGGTCCTGCGGGCGATCGCCTCGCCGGACTGGCTCGTGGCGATCCTCGCGGGCGGCATCGGCGCCGGCATCCAGACGGTGGCGACCTTCGTTCCCATCATCTTCGCAATGTTCCTCGCCCTTGCCGCGCTCGAGGACTCCGGTTACATGGCGCGCGCCGCCTTCGTCATGGACCGCTTCATGCGATGGGTGGGACTTCCCGGAAAGAGTTTCGTGCCGATGATGGTCGGCTTCGGGTGCACGGTGCCGGCTATCATGGGGACGCGCACCCTCGACACCAAACGCGACCGCTTCATGACGATTTTCATGGCGCCGCATATGTCCTGCGGCGCGCGGCTGCCTGTCTACGCCTTCTTCGCGGGAGCCTTCTTCCCCGCGAGCTCGGGCTTCGTCGTGTTCTCCCTCTACGTGGTGGGGATCGTCATCGCCATTCTCACCGGCCTGCTCCTCAAGCACACGCTGTTTCGCGGCGAGGTCTCTCATTTCATCATGGAGCTGCCGCCCTACCACGCGCCGCGCGGTCTGCACATCCTCTCCCACGCGTTCGAGCGCCTGAAGGTGTTCGTGTATCGTGCCGGGGTGACCATCACGATCATCGTGGCGATCCTGAGCGTGGTGAACTCGATCGGGCTCGACGGGAGCTTCGGGCGGCAGGACACCGGGGATTCGGTGCTTGCCGGGCTCGGCCG
>CAYOFA010000077.1:0-4550 GCA_964402885.1 uncultured Spirochaetaceae bacterium | reverse complement strand
GGGGCTCCGGCCGGTGACGCCGCCGCCGGCGCTACGCCGCACGCACCCGAGGGCGGCGCCGCGGCCGCCGGCGGTGGCCGCGCCGAGCCGCTGGTGTTTCAGCGAATGAAGGCAAGGTTCGACTCAGCGGGCGCCTACGCCTATCTGCTGTTCATCCTCATCTACATCCCCTGTGTTGCGGCAATGGGTGCGGCCGTCAAGGAGATGGGTGGTGCATACGCTGCAGTCATGGGTGTCTATCAGACCGTGCTTGCGTGGATCGTCGCCACCCTCTACTACCAGCTCACAGCAGGTGCCGCCGTGGTGCCTGTGCTCGTGGCGCTGGGCCTCCTCGGCGCGATCATTGTGTCGTTCGGTGTCGCCGGGCGCCTGGCTACAACTCCCGCAGCCTCGTGAGCGTCTTCTCGTCGAACTCCGCAAGCCCCGCGTCGGGAAGGCGCAGGGTGAGCTCGAGCCAGTTCCGATTCCGGGAGACCACCTCGGCGAGAATCGCAATTCCCTCGTCGATCCGCCCCGCATTCAGAAGATTGACCCCGTGCCAGTAGTGCAGCTCCAGATTGTCGGGTTGCAGGTCCTCCGCAGCGCGGAACTCCTCGAGCGCCCGGCGAACATCCCCCGCTTCCATTGCGGCGTCACCCGCATCCGCATGGCGATAGGCCTGGTGGATGGCGAGCAGGCGCTCGAGTTCCGTCAGCGGGTTGTGATGGTCCTCCACACGAAGGTCGAGCACACGGTCGTCGACGGCGCGGCCGGTGGCTTCGGTGCGGACGATGACCATGGCGGCGGACTGCCGGCCGCGGATGTCGCCACCCTCGTACTCCGCAGCCTTGAGGGCGGTGAGCATCCGGTGGGAAAGCGGGCCCTCCTCGGCGTCGAATGCCTGTGACATAGCCTCCCACACGGTGTCGTTAAGCATCATGTTTGCCTGGCAGGAGTAGTCTGTGCTGGTGACGTGCCCGGCCTCGGCTATGCATGTTTCGCCGGTGTGGGTGGCGGGCGCCTGCCCGGGGGCCAGCAGTGCGACCTGGCGGTAGGCGCGGCCCTCGTCGCTGTCGAGGAGCTTTGCGAGCGCTTCGCTCGGCGAGTTGCCGGCTTCCAGCAGGGCGAGGCCGTCGGGCCCGAACTGGGCGTTTACCAGGGCCTGGGTGGCAACCACGCCGACCCCGGCGCGAGCCCAGGGTACGATGGAGCCGACTGAGAAGTAGTGCGACTGAACGGCCGCGCCCATCTCTCCGGCCTCGGCGTCTATGGCGATAATCGAGTAGGTGTGTGCGTAGGAAGTTGGTTTCATGTAACTGAAATTATACGACGGACGGGCGCTCGCGTGCCAGCGGTTCAGAAGCGTCGTGCGGACTTAGGCGAGCGGAGCTCCACGACCTCGCTCTGGTCGGGCATCCGGTAGCGGTAAATAGGAACGGTGCGCATGGTGGCACCGCGCGCGGCCGCCTCGGCGGCCACCTCCCGCAGCGAGATGAGCGCCTCCTCGAGCTCCGCGGCGGTGTCATCACCGAGGCGATAGGTGAAGAACGCGGGATTCGTGCGTCGCACGTAGCCGAGCACGACGCAGACGGCCCGGTGAACCGAGGCGGCGCTGTAGACGCGGAGGAAGCTGCGCAGGGGCTTTACCGCGCGGCGCTTGAGGTTGTAGTAGAGCGCATCCATCATGACCGGAATGTGGAAGAAGCGCACGAGAACCTCGGGATTGACAATGTCGGGGGCACGGTTCTGGGGGTGGCCGTGAGGCTCGGTGACCCACACGTGGAGGTCATACTCCTCCCACTCGGGCTCGACGTGCACCTCTTTGTCCCAGTCGGGAATGAGTGCATCGATATGATCGAGCACGTATTCTGCGTGAAGCTCCATCTGCTTCTTTCGTGGGAGGGCCGGATCGCGCTCGGGCAGGGGGATCGGTTTGCCGATCCAGGCCTCGAGCTTGGGATTCTGCAGGGTCGCCATGCGCCACATGGCTTCGTGGATGCCGGCGAACCCGACGGGGACGATGGGCGCGCCGGAGGCGAAGCTCAGCCACGCGACACCACGGTGGGCGGACTTCCGCGCCGCTTTCCAGATGCCGCCTTCGGGAAAGATCCCGACCACCCGGTCCTCCTCGAGGACCTTCTGGGCGGTCATGAGGGCTTTCCGGTCCATCTGGCCGCGCTTGTAGGGGATATAGCCGTAGAAGTCGGCAAAGTAGCGATAGCGCCGATCCAGCGGGATATCCCCCGCACCGAGTACCTCGATGTTGTGAGGGCAGGCCGACACCATGAGAAACACTTCCATGATGCCCCGATGATTGCCCGCGACGATGTACGGCCCCTTCTTCGGGAAGTTCTCGCGTCCGTAGACCGTCTCCCTCGTCAGAGCCCATAGCAGCAGCTTCCCGATATACCAGGCGAGCCTGCGGCGATATCTGCGCTCGGGGACCGAAATCGTGTTCCTCATGGGCGTTCGATGTTATGCTATTCCGACCATTTCCTCAAGGAGACGGCCGTGAGTAGTGATGCACAACCACGAGAGGTTCGGTTCCCGACCCTGATCTCCTACGGTCTCGGAGACATGTTCGGCGGCGGGTCATTCACCGTGATCGGACTGCTGTTCATGTTCTTTCTGACCGAGTTCGTGGGTCTCGCACCCTTCCTTGCAGGCCTCGTCTTCGCGGTCGGCAAGGGCTTCGATGCGATTTCGGATCCCCTCATGGGCTACATCTCCGACCGTACGAAGAGCCGCTTCGGCCGCCGCCGGATCTACTTCCTGATCGGCATCGCCCCGATAGCCGTCAGTTTCGCCGCCCTGTGGGTGCCGCTGACCGTGGGCCCGCAGTGGGCGCGGGCCATCTACTACGCCTTCGCCTACGTGTTCTTCTCCGCGGTGTTCACCATGGTGATGGTGCCCTACTCCGCGCTCAACGCCGAGCTCACCCGTGACTACCGGATGCGCACCCGGCTCTCGGGCGCGCGGCTGGTGTTCTCGCAGTTCTCGACGCTGCTCGCCGGTACCCTGCCGGGGCTCATCGTCGATCTTGCCCCCGGCGCCGACGCCACGGGCTACCTGATGATGGGCTCCGCCTTCGGCATCTTCTACGCCCTGCCGTGGATTCTGGTGTTCCTCGGCACCTGGGAGCTCCCCGACTACGTCCCGCCGGCGACACAGACGGTGAAGAAATACTTCCGCGAGTTCATCCGCATTTTTCGAAACAAATCATTCCGGATCCACATCTCCATGTACATCGCCGCCTACAGTGCGGTGGACATACTCATGGCCGTCTTCGCGTACTTCATCACCTACTACCTCGAACGGCCGAATCTGTACTCGCTGGCCATCGGCAGCCTGCTCGTTGCGCAGATCGCCATGCTGCCGGTCTACGTGAGGATTGCCAATGCCCGCGGCAAGGGATTTGCCTACCGCCTGGGGATGGCGCTGTGGGGGAGCGGGCTTCTTCTTGTGTTCTTCGTGGTGCAGCCGGGCTCACCGGCATGGCTTCTGAGTGCCGTCTGCGTGCTGATGGGTGCGGGGCTCTCGGCGGGCATTCTCATCCCCTGGGCCATGCTTCCGACCATTACCGACGTGGACGAGCTCATAACGGGGCAGCAGCGAGCCGGCACCTACTCCGGCGCGATGACGCTCTTTCGAAAGCTGGTGCAGGGGCTCATCGCCATTCCGCTGGTGGGGCTCGTGCTGCAGCTCATCGGCTTCGTCTCCAACCAGCCGCAGTCGCCCGAGACCATCCAGGGGCTCAGGATCTTCTTCGTGTTCGGACCGGTGGTGATCATCGCGCTCGGTATTCTCGCCGCTGCGGCGTTTCCTATCATGCCCCATACGCATGAGATCATTCGTGGTGAAATCGAGCGGCTTCGAAACGGCGGGCGCAAAGAGGACGTAGACGAAAAAACCCGTGACGTCTGCGAGACGGTCACGGGTCTTCCATACGGCGAGCTCTATACGGGAGCTTAGATGACGTCTTTGAGCTGCAGGCCGTTCTTCTTGAGATAGGGAAGGAGGCCGTGCTTGCTTACGCTTCTCAGCGCACGCGTTGAGAGTCGGACGCGAACGGTCCGGCCGAGCTCGGGCACATAGAGCCGCTTGTCGACGATGTTGGGCTTCTGCCACCTCTTGGTCTTGTTATGCGCGTGGGATACGTTATTGCCCGAAAGGGGCTTCTTCCCGGTAATCGTGCATTTCCTGGACATGATCAGAACTCCTCTTTGCGTGGGAATGTAACTTATAACGATTTCGCCGCACTTCGTCAAGCAGGGTGCCGCGCGCGCACGCGGTATCCGCTCCGCGGCCGCCGGCCCCCGGGGGTGTCGCCGGCTCCGCGGTCAGCCCGACTCGCCGGAGACTTCGGTCGTCTCGAGCACCGCTTTGCCCTGCAGATGCTCGATGGCGAGGAGCCACTTGTAGGTGTTGCCCCGGGGCGACGGGATGGTAACCCGGTACATATCACCCTGAAAGTAGAACTCGAGCGGCTCGCCGTTCTGGATGTTCGCCCCCTCGATGAGGCGGACGGGGAAAGTGAGGCTCGTGCCGCGTCGGCGGCCGGTGAAGCGGAT
>CAYOFA010000076.1:11656-15892 GCA_964402885.1 uncultured Spirochaetaceae bacterium | reverse complement strand
TGGGATTCAGTCCGACTCTGCGGCGCATCGTCGATCCCCTCATCGAGCTCTACCGCCCGCTTCCGCCGCTGGCCTACTACACGCTTCTCATTGTCTGGCTCGGCATCGGGGAAGCGTCAAAAATCGCCCTTCTCTATCTTGCCGCCATGCCTCCACTCGTCATAAGCGCGATGGCGGGTGTGCGCGCAATAAGCCCGCGGCGAATAGAGAGCGCGTACGCCCTCGGCGCCTCCCGCCGTCAGGTGCTGATGCACGTGGCGTTTCCCTCCTGTCTGCCCGACATCTTTACGGGACTGCGGGTCGGCATCGGCTTTGCCTACACCACGCTCGTATCGGCGGAAATCGTGGCGGCGGCCGAGGGGGTGGGCTGGATGGTGCTGGATGCAAGCAGGTTTCTCAGGACCGACATCATCTTCGTGAGCATTATCGTAATGGCGGTCACCGGGTGGGGGCTCGACCGTCTCATCCGGTTGGCCGAGCGTGTGCTCGTTCCGTGGCGGGGACATGGATAACGCAGCCCCCGTCTGCGGGGTCACGGGTGCGCGCAGCCCCCGATGCGCCACCGAGCGGCACGACATCTCACGGCAAGGAGATTGGTTTATGTATATCAACGCACAGAGAGCTCCCCGGTTCCGGGTAGCTATTCTCATTCTGATTCTCGCAGGCGTGGCCGCCATGCCCGGCTTCGGCGGCGGCTCCGCTGAGGGCGCGGAGACTCTGGAAGAGGTCGTCATCGGCTTTCAGGCGATTCCTAACGGCGAGATCGTCGCGAAAAACCTCGGGTGGCATGAGGAAACGCTGGGCGTGCCGGTCCGATGGGTGCAGTTCAACTCCGGAAGCGAGCTCAATACCGCCGTTGCGGCGGGCAGTGTCGACCTCGGCCTCGGCGGAAGCTCCACCACGGTTGCCGCGATCGCGCAGGGCGTACCGGCGGAGGTTATCTGGATCTACGACATCATCGGCGACAACGAGGCGCTCGTGGTCCGCGACGGCGCCGGTATCGAATCCTTTGAGGATCTGGAAGGCCGCAGGGTCGCCGCGCCCTTCGGCGCAACGACACACTATCACCTCCTCGCCGCAATGCGCCTCAACGGGGTGGATCCCGCCGAGGTTACCGTCATGGATCTTGCACCCTCCGACATGCTCGCCGCGTGGCAGCGGGGCGATATCGACGCGGGCTTCGTCTGGGAACCGACCCTTGCGGCGATGCTCGAGCTCGGCGGCGAGGTGCTCGTCTCGAGCAGGGAGATCGCGGAAGCCGGCTTTCCCACCGGCGATATCGGCATCGTCCATGAGCAGTTCGGCCGCCGCCACCCCGATGTCGTGGTGCAGTATCTCAAGAATCAGATCCGGGCCGTCGAGCTCATCCGCTCCGACCCCGGACGAGCCGCGCGAGCTGTTGCCGAGGAGTTCGGTCTGGACGTTGCGGAGGCACGCCGACAGATGAGCACCCTCGTGTTCCTCGACGGCGCCGAGCAGTTGCAGCCCGCGTACCTCGGGACCGCCGAGGTCCCCGGTGCCTTCGCGGAGGTATTCCTCGAAACCGCCCGATTCCTCGAGGGGCAGGACACAATTCGCGCCGCTCCCGACCTGGAGGTCTTCGAGGAGGCCATCAACAGCAGCTTTCTCGAGCAGGCGGTCGAGCAAGAGACGGTTGACGAGTCGGGGGAATAACACCAAAAGTAGCGCGTGCACTCTGAGCTGGAGCTACGAGACGTTTCCTTCTCCTACCGCACCGCAACCGGCGTCATCCCGACCGTCGAACGGTTCTCTCTGCGAATCAAACGGGGAGAGTTCGTCTCGATAGTGGGGCCGTCCGGATGCGGAAAGACCACCGTCCTGCGGCTCATGGCGGGGTTCCTTCATCCCGATGAGGGCGCCGTGCTCGACGAGGGCCAGGAGGTCTCCGGGCCCGACTGGCGACGCGGGCTCGTCTTCCAGAAACCGGAGCTCTATCCGTGGCTGACTGTGGAGGGTAACGTGGCCTTTGGTCCGCGGATGCGCGGCCTGCAGCCGGAGGAACGTGCCGAGCGGGTCCGCCATCACCTCGAGCTGGTGAAACTGTGGGATTTCAGGGCCAAGCGGCCCTACGAGCTCTCAGGCGGAATGCAGCAGCGGGTTGCCCTGGCACGCGTGCTCGCGAACGAGCCGCACATACTGCTCCTCGATGAGCCGTTCGGCGCCCTCGACGCCCTCACCCGGGAGCACATGCAGGATGAACTGCGCCGGATTCATGATCGCACCCAGTGCACCGCCGTCCTCGTCACCCACAGTGTGGAGGAGGCTGTGTACCTCTCCTCACGCTGCGTGGCGCTCTCCAATCGCCCGGCGCGCATCATCGCCGACATCCCGGTCGATCTGGACCGGCACGGCCACGGCGGGCCCGGACGCGAGATAAAGGCCAGCAGGGAATTCGTGGCGCTGCGAGAGCGCATCATGGACTACATCTGGGAGTAGGAGATGCGGCACGCGCCGGGCGCGGCGGCCGCTCCGTCAGCCGGCCGGAAAGATGAATCCGCCGAAGAACACGAATATCGCGAGGCGCACGACCACCGCCCCGAGCACCGCGCCCCAGCGTGCCCGGACGATGACGCGGCCGAGGACGGCCCCGCCGCCACCGGCGACGATCGACCACAGGAAGAAACCGACCAGTTGAAACGCGCCCCAGATCACGTAGAAGAGCCCCGACAGGGCAAAGCCGATGACCACGCCAATGAGCGCATCGTTCGTAAGCTCTCGAGAGTTCATGCGATGGACCTCCTCGGATATGTATGAACCTGCGGCGCAGCGGGTCGGCTGCGACCAACCATCAGCACGCCGACCACCAGTACCGCGACGCCGGCGAGCTTCCACACGCCCAGGCCGGCACCGTCCACGATGGCGGCGGTCAGCAGCAGCGGCATCGCCACGTAGGCGACATCATAGATGGAGCCCATCATCGATGCCCTGCAGTGACGCAGATAGGACCACTGGATCATGCCGAAGGCGCCGGCCGCACCGAGAAAACTCGCGGCGAAGAGCCACCACGCAAACGTCGTCTGCGGAAGAAACGTATTGGAGACCGCCCCGGCCTGAGAGACACCCTTCACCATGGCTTCGAGGGCAGCAAGACCACCGGCTGCGAGGCCGAAGTAGAGCTCCTGCAGGCCCACGGCTCCGCGCCGCAGTAACACCGCCAACACCGGCGTAAGCACGAGCCACAGGACTGCGAACGTTACCAGAAATCCGCTGTTCGCCCCGTAGAGGGACGGCTTCCCGCCCATCAGGTTGCCGAACCCCACCAGCAGGGTCCCGACTATGATGACGAGGATCCCCGCGTACTGGGAACCGCTGAGCTTCTCGTTGAGTTTGTAGCGGGAGAAAAGGACGAGCGAGAGGAGGCCGAGGCCGTACATCGAAGTGTAGAACACCGTCGGCGCGAACCGATTTGCAAGTATCACCCAGAAGGGGTTCGTGAAGTTCATGAGAATACCGGCGGTGTAGACCATGGAGGCCCGCCGTTTGTTGGCATCGGCTGTTCGAAGCCGCAGCAGCCCGAGTCGCATGACCCCCTTGGAAAGGTGGATGGTCGAAGTTCCGAGCACCCCGACAGCCATGGCGATAAGAGGTCCTGCGATCTCAGTCATCGCCCGCCTCCCGCCCGGGCTGCATGCCGTATCGCCGGAGCGCTCCGGGATTCTCGGCCTCGTAGCTGTCGATGAATCGCTTGCGCGTCTTGCTGCTGAGATCCCGTGCGGGCACCCACAGTGCCGCCTCGAGCGCGCCGCCGAAATCCGCGTCGCGGGCGGTATCGAACACGGCCATCGACTCCGTTGCCTTCATGTAGGACAGGAGAATCGGTGGCGGCGCGACATCGTGCCGCTTGAGCTCGTCGAAGAGGTTCTCGAGGGCGGCCTCCCGCGCCATATTCCGGTACAGCCGCGCGCGGTACTCGTCGATCCCCGCGGATCTGTAGGCCGTCTCCGGCAGAGCCGAGATCAGCCCGCCGGGTCCCGGGTAATGCTCATAAAGGAAGGCGAGTAGCGTATCCACCGCGGCTACGGGCCATCCCCGATACACGGAGACGTTCCCGAAGAAATATTCAACCTCCGGATACTCAGCGGCAATGGCGCCGAGTCCGGCCCACACGACGAACAGTCCGAGGATGGCCCGTTTTGCCTCGCGGTTCACGACCGAACGCCCGAGCTCCACCGAGCTCGGCAGATAGCGCTCGCGAAACTCATCCGAGAAATGAAA
>CAYOFA010000076.1:4462-11556 GCA_964402885.1 uncultured Spirochaetaceae bacterium | reverse complement strand
GGCAGAGACAGCAACAAATCATTGGCCGGAAGCCTGAGTCCTCCGTACCGCCGGCACAGGAGCTGCATCAGCACCAGCCCGTCGATGCCGCCGGTCGGATGATTCGCGCAGATCACGATATTCGCCGAGGGGGGCAATCGGTCGATGCCTTCGTACTCGATCTCGATCCTCAGCTCGGAGAGCGCCGCATCGACGAACTCGCATCCGGAACAGTGCCTGGTTCTTCCCACGAACCGGCGCAACTCCCGCTGGTGGATGATGAGCTCGAGCACTCGCATGGCGTATGGAGGGATGCGTCGTGCAAGGCGGGGGTTTTTCGCGCGGAACAGGGTCTGAACGTCGAGCGGCGGCGCCGACGCTGCGGCGGCGGGCGGCGATGGAGCCGATATCGCGACCGCGGACGCCGGTGTCGCGGCGGTTGCACCGTTCGGCAACTCATGCATGAGGTTGAATATAGTTGCAGCTGCATTTAATGTCGAGTGGTTTCGGTGGCGTTTGCGGTCTCAGATACGCAAGGACCGGACCGCGTGAGACTCGGACGCTCGAGGGCCTCGAGTGCCGGGGGTAATTACATGAAGCCCGGACCGCCGGCGGGCGGGGTCCGGGCTCCGATTAGTTCTCTCGACGCGCGCTCGTTACTCCGCGTGCTCCGCGAGTCGTTGCGCCTGCGCTCGCACGATTTCGGCGACCGCCTTCGAGCTTACGGTTGCGCCCGAGACTGCATCGACCGGACCGCCTTCGTCCGCCGGCGCAAGCTCACCGGGAGTGAGGCCTTCGTACTGGCTCAGGTACGCATCTTCGGTCACTTTGCTTCCGATGCCCTCGGTTTCATTGTGCTCGAGCACACGCACACCCGCGATCGTTCCGTCCGGTTCCATACCGACGGCAACAACGAGCCCGTCTTCGTATCCCGAGCCGCGTCCGACCGCAACGTAGCCCAGCACCTCGCAGGCCTGATTGGCCCGATAGACGTCCTCGGCAACCTCGGTGTACTCGGCGCTCGTGAAGATGCCGCCGAAGCGCCCGCCGCTTGCCCCGCCGGCGTCGGCCGTCGCGGGGCGGGAGGCTGCCCAGGTGTTGAGGAGCTCGGCCGCTTTCGCGGCGATGTCACCCGTCAGGCGCGCGCAGCGTTCCTTGCTCTCGGGGCCGCCCGGCTCATACCCTGCCTCCTCGAGCCAGTTCGAATCGGATTCATCACAGGAGACCGAGCCCGCGACGCTCTGCGGGAGTGCCTCGTCGGTCCGATACTCGTCCACGAGGAACTCGCGATTGACCGCGTACTCGTTGGAAATGTCGGTCGGAAACGGTGTCGTCTCGTAGTACTCCATGAGATCCATGGCGATGGGGAAGTAGTCGGCTCCGGCTATGAGGTTGATGGCCGCCATGGAACCCAAAATGGTGCCGCAGGTACCCCCCGATCCCAGCACGCCGCCCTTGCCGAAATCGAGCATGAAGGTGGGAATCTGGTTGTAGGGATACCCGACCTTCTCCTGAAGAGGCTGAATGAGCGCGTTGAAGGCGCCGTAGGCGCATCCGCCCTCATAGTGGCCGAGGTGCCCGAGCTTTCTCACGTACTCGACGTCGAAGGGCTCGAAGGGCCACGGCGATTCGCTCGGATCCGGAGCAGGCGAGACGTTCTGGGCCCCGGAAGTGCCCTTGTTTGCTTCGGGAAACGACGTGTCGACGGTCTGAGGCTTATCTTCCTGAGACTGAGAGCTCGAGTTCGCCTCGCCCGACGATTCCGGGATCCCCGCGCAACCGAACAGGAGTCCCACGGCGACCAGGACCGCGACAGTGGCGACCGAAAACCGACCCACACGCATACGCACACTCATACTGCCCTCCTCGAGAGATTGCGGTACTCGCGGGCATCCTCGTGTCACGGGCATGCCCGCGGATCAACGGATAGCTTTTTATCGTTATTTCTATCTTCACTATTGACCCGCTTGTGGCCGGCGTCAAGCGAAAAAGCGTGCGTGAATGGGGGCTCGGGAACAGGTGATCTACAGGTATGGCGCCGCGAGGCGCACCACCCCGTCGCGCAGTTTCACCGGCAGCGGGCGCCCGTCAACATCCTCCCGGGTGAGCCGCTCGGCCCTCGCAATGCGCTCAGCGATGACGGCATCGAGTCGCTGCGCGAGGTCCGCGTCGTAACACTCCACGCCGAGCTCGAAGTTCAGGCGCAGGCTTCGCGGGTCCCAGTTGGAGGAACCGACGAGACTCAGCGTTCCGTCTACGACCATGAGCTTGCTGTGATCGAAGGGCGGCGGGGTCAGCCAGACTCTGCACCCCCATTCGAGGATCTGCCACATCTGCGCCATTGCGGCCCAGGAGACCATGCGCAGGTTACTGAGGCGCGGCAGGACTATGTCGACGGTGACACCTCGCAGGGCGCAGGTATTGAGCGCCGCGATGAGGGCGCGTTCGGGAAGGAAATAGGGGGTGACGATGCGAACCGAGTGGCGTGCCACGGCCAGGGCGCCCTGAAAAGCCATACTCATCCGGTCCATGTGGTGATCCGGACCGTCAGGGACGACCCGCGCGCATACCGAACCGGGACCGGTGCGCGGAGGGGGAAACCAGAGCTCGCCCGAGAGCAACTCGTCGGTGGTGAAGAGCCAGTCCTCCACGAAAGTCGCCTGAAGCTGGTGCACCAGCGGGCCGGTGACGCGAAAGTGTATGTCCCTCGTGGGGTGCGCGGGCCGTTCGGCAAGCAGGTGGCCGGCGCGGATGTTCATGCCGCCGGTGAACGCCGTTACCCCATCGACCACACAGACCTTGCGATGATTCCGGAGGTTGAGGTAGGGCGTGCGCCAGGTCAGCACGCCGGACATGAACCTGGCCGTGCGCACACCGCGAGCGGTAAGCTCGCCCGTGATCGGCGGCATGGAGTAACGGGAACCCACCGCATCGATGAGAACGCGCACTTCCACACCGCGGGCGACCGCCCGACTGAGCGCCTCGAGAAACCGGCGGCCGACCGCGTCGTTGTCGAAGATGTACACGTTCAGGCTCACCGAGTGCTCGGCGCCGTCGATGGCCTCGAGCATTGCCGGGTAGGCCTCGTCGCCGTCTATGAGCGCCTCGACCGTATTGCCCTTCAGGAGATTGAGCCCCGTGATCGCCCGCCCGAGCCGCACCATTTCGATGAGATACTCACGCCCTTCCGGAAGAAGCGAGGCAACCTGCTCGTCCCCGCAGTAGAACGGCTGCAGGGAGCCGACGTGGGCGCTTTCATGCCCGCGCCGCCCGGACACGCGTCGCCGGACCCGGTTGATCCCCAGAAGCACGTACAACACGCTGCCGAGGAAGGGCACGAGCCAGATCAATCCCACCCAGGCGACCGCTGCACGGGAGTCGCGCTTGTAGAGCACTACATGAGCCGACGCGCCGAGAGCAACTACGACGCTACCGGCGGCGGTGAAGAGCGGCCAGAATGTCTCGGCGAACGTAGCATGTGGCCCCATATCGAACTACGTTCACTATACCGGTTCATCGCGCGGGCCGCCACCGCGGCGGCGCGGGCGGTAGCGCGAAGCGACGGCGGCACACCGGCCGTGCCCGCGTGCCCGGCGGCTTGCTAATCGCCGAGCAGATTCGCCTTCTCGAGTTTCATCGGGGTTTCGATGCCGGCCTGTTCGAAGAGCTTTCCGACCGGGCAGGCCTTGATGGTCTTGTCGAGGGTGCGCTGAAGCTTGTCTTCGCTTTCGTCACTGTCCACCTTCACCACACCGCTGCCGCCGGTAAACGTGGGGTCCTTGTCGCCTTTTTCGAGGTCGACCTCGACGATGATCTTGCGGTATGACACGCCGGAGTTCGCGGCGACCACCGCCCAGATGGTAGAGATGCAGCCTGCGAGGGCCATGCCGGCCAGCTCGAGGGCCGTGGCACCCAGATCATCCCCGGATTTCGCCTCGGGAAGGTCGAGCACGAGCCCGTGATGGCGACCGTTGTCGACGATCGACTGGTAGCATCCTGTTACGTGACGTGAAGTTGCTTTCATGTGAGTCCTCCGTTCTGCGGTTCTCTATTCTCACGGCGTTTCGCCGGTGAGCTGCGTGGCCTCTTCGAGGGTCGAAAGAATCTCCCGCTCGTGCTCGATGACGATCGAGTAGTAGATGTGCTTGCCCTTCCGCGTGCTGCGCACGAGTCCGAGGGACTTCAGGAGCTTCAATTGATGGGACACCGCCGACTGGGAGCGTTGGAGGATCACCGCGATCTCGCCGACGCAGGCCGGCCCGCGAGCAAGCAGCGACAGCACGCGAATGCGGTGCGCATCGGCAAAGGCCGAGGCAAAGGCGGCCATTTGCTCGCAGCGCTGCTCGTCGGGGAGCGATTCACGAAGCTCGACCGTCCGGGTAGACTCTTCATGATGGCCGTAGTCACCATCACTTGAATGATTCGACATATGAACGACTATTAATATGATAGTGCTGATTGTGGGATCCTACAAGGGGCGTGTGATGAAAACCTGGAAAGGACAGAAGGAGAGAGCGATGAGCAGACACCACCGTTCCGACGACCGATCCCGTGGCTGTCGCTCCGACAGCCCGGCCCGACTCCTGCGAGCGCTGCTCCTCGCAGCCCTCCTGCTTCCCGCGGCGCCTGTCGCAGGCGAGGTTCTCGCCCCGCCGCCGGTTCCGCTTTTCCCCTGGGCCGAGGCCGCCCCCGCGGATATCGGTGACCCGGAAGGAGCTTTCCCCGCCACCTACTCGTGGCTCGGCGTCAAGCGCTACACCTACGACACCGGCGCGCCGCTGTTCTCCTATGATCTCGATCTCGGCGCCCACATCATGATGTACGGAAACCGCCACGTCGGAGTGTCGGCCCTTGGCAGAATCCTCTTCCAGAGCCAGACCGCCCCCGATCGCCCCCTGTATCTCGACCCCTCGGCGGTCGTGACCGATCTGCAACTGCGACTGCGACTGCGCAGGCTGCCCCTGCGACCGGCTGTATGGTACCGACACGACTGCAAGCACGATATGGAGCGGGAGAGCAGGCGGCAGGCCATCCACGATGTCCTCGGGGCAGGCGTCACGCGGCGGTTCGCGGTGGTCGACGGGCCGTCACGCCTCGACCTGGTGACGGATATCGCCGCCGAGGTCTTCGTTCCCCCGATCTTCCAGGACGAACGGACATCGGCCGCGATCGCCGCCGGGTATCTCTCCCTGCGGCCCGAGGTCGAGCTCGCAGCGGGCGGACCGACCGTCTTCACCGAGTTCCGCGGGGCTCTGCTTGCAGATGACCCGGACTCCGTACACGCTGTCGCCGGGGCTCTGCGAGTTGACGCGGCGGGACGGGTGGGCATCTCCTGGCCGGAGCCGACCGGTGGCGTCACGGCCTACCTCGAGCTCGAGCGCCTCACCGACGCGAAGAAGCGGCCGCCCGAAGAAACCGAGGAACACGTGCTTCTCTCTTTCGGTATCGTTCTGGGTGTAGAGGGGCGGCGCCCGTAGTCCGCCGCTACCCCCGGGCGTGCATCGCACCGAGCTCGTACTGTGACATGTCGCTGTCGAGCTCGGAGCTGAAGTGAAACCGAATGCCGGGGTACTTGTCCATCATGGAGCGAAGCATCCACTCGGACTCGGCGAAGTAGACGGGGTTCCGGTGCAGGTCATAGGCAATCTGCCGGTCGCGGTAACGGATGAAGCGGTTGAGCTCGTCCTTGTCGTCGGCGGTGATCCACGTCGCGCGCACGAACCCGAGGGGCTCGAAGCGGGCGGAGGCGCCGTACTCGTTTATCAGACGGTACTGGATGACCTCGAACTGCAGCTCGCCCACGGTCCCGACGATCTTCCGCCGGCCTTTGTCCTGGATGAAGAGCTGGGCGAGGCCTTCCTCGACGAGATGAGTGAGCCCCTTCTCGAGCTGTTTCGAGCGCATGGGGTCGGTGGCGATGACTTCCTTGAAGATCTCGGGCGAGAAGTTGGGAATGCCCTGGAACTGCAGCTCTTCCCCCTCGGTGAGGGTGTCCCCGATTCTCAGGTCCCCGCGGTCATAGAGGCCGACGACGTCCCCCGGGAATGCATCGTCAATGACCTCCTTGCGCCGGGCCATGAAGCTGTAGGGCGAGGAGAAGCGCAGCTTTTTTCCGAGGCGTACGTGGCGGAACTGCTTGTCCTTCTGGAAGCGTCCCGAGCACACGCGCAGAAAGGCGATGCGGTCACGATGCTTGGGATCGAGGTTGGCGTGGATCTTGAAGACGAAACCGCTGAAGGTCTCCTCGTCCGGAGCAACATCCCGGGTGGTTGCCTCGCGTCGGCGTGGCGGGGGGGAGATGTCTACGAAGGTGTCGAGGAGCTCCCGCACGCCGAAGTTGTTGAGCGCGCTGCCGAAGAACACCGGCGCCACACGCGCCTCGAGGTAGTCCTCGGTCGAGAAATCATCGTACACACCCTCGATGAGGTCGACGTCCTCGCGGAGCTGATCGGCAAGGCTCCCGAGCCGCGTGTCGAGGCGATCGTCATCGAGGTCATCAATACGAAGGCGCTCGTCCTCCTCCTCGACGGTGCTCTTTGCCGACTGGAAGAGCGTCACATTCTGCTCGTGGAGATTGTACACGCCCTTGAAGCTCTGGCCGACGCCGATGGGCCAGGTGAGCGGGCGCACGGCGATGTCGAGCTTGTTCTCGAGCTCGTCGGCGAGCTCCATCGCAGGCTTTCCCTCGCGGTCGAGCTTGTTCACGAAGATCATCACCGGCGTCTTTCGCATGCGACAGACCTGCATGAGCCGCTCGGTCTGCTCCTCGACACCCTTCACCGAGTCGACGACGAGAATCACGCTGTCAACGGCGGAGAGGGTGCGGTAGGTGTCCTCGGCAAAGTCGCGGTGCCCCGGCGTGTCGAGGATGTTTATGAGCTTGCCGCCGTACTCGAAGGACATCACCGCCGTGGCAACCGAGATGCCGCGCTGCTTCTCGATCTCCATGAAGTCGGATGTCGTGGTCCGGGTAATCTTGTTCGATTTCACCGCGCCGGCGGCGCGTATTCCGCCACCGAAAAGCAGCAGCTTCTCGGTGAGCGTGGTCTTCCCCGCATCGGGGTGACTTATGATGGCGAAGGTTCGCCGTCTGTTGATTTCTTCTGTCATGGTGG
>CAYOFA010000076.1:1733-4362 GCA_964402885.1 uncultured Spirochaetaceae bacterium | reverse complement strand
CGGCGCCCCCCACAGGGTCATCGTGTTCCACGGAAACGGCGGGCAAAGCGTCCGGCGGGATCATTTCGTCGAGGGTTTTCGGTCGCCGAATGCTGTCGGGACCTGGGAGGTGTATATCCTCGAGTACCCGGGCTTCGGGTCGAGGCCTGGAGATCCGAGCGAGGAAGTCCTCGTGTCCGCCGCGGCCGACGGGGTGGAACGCCTGCTCGCAGAGGATTCCTCGCGGCCGGTCTACGTCCTCGGGGAATCACTCGGAACCGGCGTGGCCTCCCAGGTCGCCGCCGCCTATCCGGAGGCTATACCTGCAATTCTCCTCATTACGCCGTTCACCAGCATAGTGGATGTCGGCGAGGCGCGGTTCCCCGGGTTTCTCGTACGGGCGATCCTGGAAGATCGCTACGACAATGAGGCCGCCCTCTCACGCTACGACGGGCGGGTCGGCTTCCTGCTCGCCGGAGAGGATTCGGTGGTGCCGACCGAGCTCGGCCGCCGACTCTACAAGGGTTACGACGGGCCGAAACGGCTATGGATACAGGAGAGCGCCGGTCATAACACCCTCGACTACTCTCCGCAGTCAACCTGGTGGCGTGAGCTCACCGCGTTTCTGCTGGGACGCTGAGGGCGCCGGGGCGTGGTCTGCGAGGACGGCGGCTCCGACGAGGTTCGCATTGAGCCCTCGCTCGTCCACGATGGAGGGCCTGAGGTAGTTCATCATCCCCATCTTTCCGAGCATACGCTGCGCTGAGGGACCGAAGTAGGGAAGCGCATAGCTCGGTTTCCCGCCGAGACAAATCGGTATCGCCTCCGGCAGGCCGTCCTTGCGGGCAGCTTTGATGAGCTTCCCGGTAGCACGGGCCAGAATCTTTCCGTAGAGGCGATCGGTGTTGACTGCAGCTTCGACCCGCATTGCCGACAGTTTCGAGATATGCCGGCCCGCGACGCTTGGATCGGACATTTCTTCCGTCTCATGGATATCTAGAAAACGCTCGTAGAAATCGTCATCCCCCACGATTGCCCGGAACAACCGACATCTCCCCGGACCCGAGAGGATGATTTCTGCCCGAAGGGAATCGGGATCGCCGCCCGGACCGAGCCGGTGCTCGGGATCGTTGCCGAACTCTTCATCGAGGATTCGTTCGAGTCTGTGGTAGGACGCGCCGATCTCCGTGAAAAGCTCGGTAAGCATGATCTTCTCGAGCGGAATCGAGACACCTGGCTCATTCGTATAATGGAGGGACGAGTCCCGACCGTCCCAGTCGGTTGAAGGAAACATGAGCTCTCCGGCCTTGCTGACCCAGGCGCCGCCCCATCCGCCGCCGAAAACCCAGTAGAGCAGGTCGATGCGCAGCACGCTCCACTCGGCGAGGGCACCGGCGTCTGCGTCGTTCGCTATTCCGACCGGGACGCCAAAGATCCGCCCGAGGTCTTCCTTGAGATTTCTGCCCTCGAGGAAGGGAAGGTTCTGAACCCACTTGAAGCTTCCGTCGCCGCGGAGAACACCCGGAGTTGCGATCCCGATCGCGCGAACTTCAGGTCTCCCGTTCTCCGCGAGAATCCGCTCTATGCGGTCGCGGAGGCCCTGGGAAAACCCGTCGTAACTCTCGCTGTACTCGTGCAACGACAGGCAGCCCTCGGACACGACCGCATCCGGGCTGTCGAAGAGCGCCACTCGCGTTCCTTGACCGGCTCCGATATCCACAGCTACCAGCACGTCGCTTCGCACGCTGTCACCCCACGCTCGCAGGCAATCGACAGAATCCATGTTCTTCGGCACCGAGGGCAGCGTTGAACTTGGCGCTCATGTTCTGAAACGCGATCCAGGCGGTCAGCGCAGTTATCTCGTCCTCGGTAAAAAGAGCTTTGAGTGATGCAATGTCACCGTCATCGATGCCGGCACAGCGGTCGGTCATCTCCTCGGCGTATTGGAGGGCGGCGCGCTCACGCTCGCTGAAGAGGGCACTCTCGCGCCACTGTTCGACCTCGCTCGGCTTATCTTCGGCCCCGGCGGCGCTGAGGAAGTTGTAGGCGTTCAGGTCCACGCAGAACCGGCAGCCGTTGAGCTGGGCGATTCTGACCGAGACGAGGCTCCGCAACACCGAGTCGACGGGAAAACGCCTGCTCTGGAAAAAGCCCAGTGACACGAGCATTGCAATGAAGGGCCCCGGCAGTCTTCCCCACAGGTAGGACGGCGCCAGTACACGGCCGTACTTACGCTCCTGGCGGCGGAGCACCCATCGGACGTACCAGGGGTAGGCTGATATCTGTTTCGCTTCTATTCGCGCCATCGTTTCTCCTTTTGTCGCCGGGAGCATGTCGTCCGCAGCCTACACCAACAACATTCTTCTTGACACCACCCCTGCCCGATGCTATGTTGTAGACCGACGGTCGGTCTAGACCGGTCGTCGGTCGGTAATCAAAGGATGGCAACATGAAACAGCACGACGATCGCCGCAATGAGATCCTCGACACCGCGCAGGCCCTCTTCTACCGCGTGGGCTACGACCGGACGACCATCGCGCGGCTCATAGAAGAGGTAGGCGTTGCCAAAGGCACCTTCTACCACTACTTCACCTCCAAAGAGCAGCTCCTCGACGAGCTCCTCGACCGAGGCTTCAGGGAGCTCGGCCCG
>CAYOFA010000076.1:0-1633 GCA_964402885.1 uncultured Spirochaetaceae bacterium | reverse complement strand
AGGGGAGGTCATCTTCCTTCTCTCGCGCAGCATGGGCGACGTCATCGCGCGGCTGTTCCTGCAGGCCGTCGAGGATCCGCGGCACATGGATGCCCTCGCCCACAAGCTCGATGTATACGAACGGGCCACCGAGCGCATCATCGGCGCACCGGAAGGCTCCATCGAGCTCACCGACGAGTCCGAACTTCGCCGGCTCGTCGGTGCACCCGCGGGGACCGCCGCACCCGCCGGGCCCGCCACGCCCGCCGGCCCGCAACAAGACCCCACGGAGGCACGCTCATGATCGTTGCAGAAGATGTCACCAAGGACTACGTCGACGGGGAGACCGTCGTGCACGCCCTCCGCGGCGTTTCGCTGCAGGTGGACCAGGGAGAGTTCATCTCCATTGCCGGCCCCTCCGGCTCGGGAAAGAGCACGCTACTCAACATCATCGGCTGCATAGACACGGCCAGCGGGGGCCGCGTGCACATCGACGAGGAGGAGGTGACCGGGCATGCGCCGCGGGAAATGACCCTGCTCAGGCGCCGCAAAATCGGCTTCGTCTTTCAGTCGTTCAACCTGATCCCCGTGCTCACCGCCTACGAGAATGTCGCGTTCAGCCTGATGCTGCTCGGCCTCGATGACTCGGAGGCGGAACCGCGCGTGCGCGCCATCCTCGAGGAAGTCGGTCTCGCAGGCATGGAGGATCGCCTTCCGGCGAAGCTCTCCGGCGGCCAACAGCAACGTGTCGCCGTGGCCCGCGCCCTCGTGAAGGAGCCCACGATCGTTCTCGCCGATGAACCCACCGCCAATCTCGATTCCGACACCGGCCAGAGCATCCTCGAGCTCATGCGTGAGCTCAATCGACGCCGCGAGACCACCTTCATCTTCTCCACCCACGACAGGATGGTCATGGATTTCGCCGACCGGCTCGCACTGCTCCACGACGGGCGCATCGTGGAGGACAATCGGAGGACGGCATGAAGGGTGTATTTCCGCTCGCAATGAAGAACCTCTCACGCTACCGTCGTCGGACCATCATCACCGCCTCGGCGGTCGCCATCGGGCTGGCCCTCTATATCGTGCTCGACGGCATGCTCCTGGGCCTGGAGAAGGAGTCGGAGCGCAATCTCATCTGGTACGAGACGAGCTCGGCACGGGTGATGACCGAGGAATACTGGCAGGACCGCGACAGACTTCCGCTCGATGAATCGATCGCCGAGCCCCGGCGCGTCATCCGGCGGCTCGATGAGGCAGGCATTCCGGCCACGCCGCGCATCGTTTTCAGCGGTGAGCTCGTGGTATACGAGGATCCCTACCCGTCTTCGGGATCGATGCGGACGCAACTCTACGGAATCGACCCGCGGACGGACAACGACGTGTTCCGCCTTCGGGAGACCGTCAGCGACGGCCGCTACCTCGAGCCCGGGGAGAACGGCGCGCTCATGGGCGCCTGGCTCGCCGAGGATCTCGGCGCGGAGGTCGGCTTTCCGCTGACGGTGCTCACGAGGACACGCGAAGGCTACTACCAGACCATCGACCTCGAGATAGTCGGGATCGTGAATGCGCCCAATCCGGTCATAAACCGGAAAGCGGTCTACCTCCCCTACGACATCGCCGCACTCTACCTGCAGATGGAAGATCGCGCCACGGA
>CAYOFA010000075.1:3379-15943 GCA_964402885.1 uncultured Spirochaetaceae bacterium | reverse complement strand
CGGTCGCGGATATCGGTGAGCGCTCGTTCGAGATTCCCGAGATTGTCATGTATGTCACTGGTTACTGCGATTCGCATTGTGTCTGCTCCCATGTCGGATTCAGTCGATGCTTCCAGCCTATGGAGTCGGGGCCACGGCCGTCAAGCACGCCGATACCCCGTGGTTTTTTTTCGAATAATTGCTACATTGTGAGGCAGAGATGACCCAGGACCAGAATCCCGCCGATGACGGCCTGTATCGGCGGTTGCTTGCCGAAGGCACTCCGGCTGATGAGATAGATCAGGTATACCGCAAACTCAGGGATAAGGGCTACGGCGAAGAAGCCGCCCGTGCCCGTGTCGAGCGAGAGATGCGTCGCATCCGCGAGCGCAACCGCCTCGAGGAGCGGCGCCATGCACAACGACGGGCCGAGGAAGGTGGGAACGGACCTCCCGGCGGTGATCGTGGGACCGACACCGTGCGCCGGGGCGCTGCCTCTTCCTCGTCGTCCTCACGACAACAGAATCGACGCAGCCAGGATTGGTTTCCGGTGGTCTCGGCCGACCTCCGCCGGAGAGTGAACCGCTGGGCACACAGAAACAAGCTCCTCGCGGTCGGGATCCGCGAGCGAGTCAACGACTTTCTCACCCTCTTCCGCGCGGACGTTCCGGACTATGTGAGCCCCCGGCTGCTGCGCTACCTGGCCCGTCCCTCCACCGCCCGGAGCGGCAACCCCTACGAGTACAGCCTCCGCGAGACACTCGAGGCGCTCCGCGCCGCTTCCGGAACCTTCCTCGCCCGCCCGGGTCATGAGGATACCGCACGGGCGGTCTCCGACGCCCTTCGGCGCCGCGACCCGCTCGCCGCTGAGTATCTCGAGACCTTCTTCGACATAAGCCGGGAAACACGTACGGCGCTACGGTACCTCGAGCTCAACCTCCAGCGCGGGCGTCGGGTCACCGCCGGCGAGCTTGCGCGAGTTGCCCGCGAGGTCTTCCGCATATCGCTTCGCACTCAGCGCGTCTCTCCGACCAAGACCGCGGAGATCTTCGCCCTTGCCCGGGATGTGGCGTTGGCTTATCGTGCAGCACCGGCGGCCCGGCTCGATGACGCCGAGGCGGTCCTCCGTATCGCCATCGACAACCTCTCCAGATTCCGCACCGAGCTCTACCCGATCGCGCTCAAGGGAGTGGGCAGATTCTACGAGCTCGGTGATACCTCGGAAGACAAATGGGCGGCCCTGCTCGACTTCGCATCACTTCGCCCCGAGGAAGTACTCGACCCAGGAACGTTCTACGAGGCGGAGACGAAACGGCGAGAGACGGAGCTTGCCGAAAAGCAGAAGCGTGAGCTCGAATGGCTCGAAATGGAGAAGAGCGAGGAGTTTTCCCAGAGATTCGCGGGCATTCTCGGGGTGCTCTCGGTTCTGTTTCCGAACTCGGACCTCGACAACCTGGAGCGCATGCCCTATCTCCTGCCCTACTTCGACGCAAACGTCTACTCGCAGCGCCTGCCCTTCTCCCACGACATGCAGAACATCGAGTCCGTTGCCGCATCTGATCCCGCGCAGCCTGTGCTCGTCCTCCACCGAATCGTCGACGATCTCGCCGGGTCGATACGACCCCAGGCACTCGAGAAGCTCACCGGTCGCGACGGCATCGCCGACCGGTTGCGAGAGACCCTCGACGGTTGGCACGCGGTCTACGCCGAGCTCTTTGACCGCTATCTGCGCGCGCTGACCAACTACCGCAAAGGGATGGAGGACTCCGCCCGCGCGACCGACTTTCGAAGCAGCGCGATGGCTCGAAGCCTCGAGGAGGAGATCAACCAGCTGCGAAATCTGTTGATCCGGGATTACGGCCACATCCTCGGCCGGGCTCCGGGGAGGGCGGGCATGGGCATGCGGGGGCCGCGGTTGTACGAGCTCGCAGGCAAACTTCAGAGTGAGCTTTCGCAGATCGCGGAAGATCTGAATCAGGATCTGCTCACTCGCACCGATCCTCTCGGCAAACGCCTCTACGAAGGTCTCGGCAAGGAAGACGTCGTGGACCTCGAGTTCCACGGCACACGCAGTCCGGAAACCCGGCCGGCCGCGCGCCAGGTCAAGCGCTACATCGAGGCCAAGTACGGCACCGAGCCCGCGCGCCTGCCCCGGTTGTCACAGCTATTCTTCTTCGACGTCCTGCGCGGCGTCGCCGATATGTATGCATATCTGACAAACGACGAAAGCAGCTTCCTTAGAGCGGCCGGAGAACGGGTGGTGCTCCCGGGTGAAGCCGAGGCCGAGGCGTGGAAGCAGGAGATGGAGACTCCCGGCACTTCGGCGGAGAAGCGGCTGCAGATCCGCCTCACCGATCAGCTCGAAGCGGAGTACGCCGACGGGTTGACCGGCCTCAAGAACAAGACCTTCTTCATGCGGGAGCTCCCGAAAGCCTTCGAGGAAGCCCAACGCAAAGAGCGCAACACGGCGCTCATCATGCTCGACATCGACCACTTCAAGTGGATCAACGACAACCTCGGCCATCAGAAAGGCGATACCATACTCCAGGATGTTGCGCGCAGCATCAGCGAGAACAGCCGCGGCACCCACGACCGCGCAGTACGCTACGGGGGCGAGGAGTTCATCCTCTTCGTGCAGGCATCGCTTCACTCCGCGGTTCTGCTTGCCGAGCGCCTGCGTCATCTGCAGGAGAAGCGCGTTGCCGAGAGTGAGCTCTACGAGCCGGTGCGCGGCGTGCAGGAAGAGAAGGGCGCGGTCTGCGGAACATTCTCCATCGGCGTGGTTGCCGGCGGTTCCCACGAGAGCCTCGACGAGGCGGTGGAACACGCCGACCAGGCCCTCTACCGGGCGAAAGAGCGGCGAAACAGCGTGGTGATGGAGCACGACTCGATCAACCACGAGCTCATGAGCTATGAGCAGTACCTGAGGAGCGTTCGCACACAGGAATGAGGCCCGGGCGCTCAACCTGCGGGGATGAAATCCTCCCGCTGCGGCGAAAACACGTCCACCACGAGCGTGTCCTCGATGGCGGTGACTTCGTGCTCCGTATCGCCGGGGACATACGCGGAATCCCCCTCGCCGAGCTCACGCGTCTCCCCGCCTATGCGGTACGAAACCCGTCCGTGGATGACGTAGGTGATCTGCTCATGCGGATGTCGATGTTCGGGAGCCACGGATCCCGCGGGCAGGTGCACCTGCACCGCCATCAACCCGCCGCCGTAGGCTGCGAGGCGCTTGGTGAGAGACCCGAAGAGGGTCTCCGGTTCACTGTCGGAAAGCTTGAAAAACGGCATGCAAATCCTCCTGCCCTGTCATACCCCTGAGATGCGGTGAGGTCAAGGGCAGGCCGCCAGACGCTTGGACGCTTCGGCGCTCCTTCAGTACACTAGAGCTATGGCAATGAGCATTCTCATGACCGTTCTCGGCTCCGTGGCGGTCATCGCAGGCTTGATCGGATGTATTGTGCCCGTACTCCCCGGACCTATCGTGAGCTATCTGGCGATCGTGCTCATCTCCCTGGCAGGGGGATGGGATCTCTACGCGCTCTCGACGCTCATCATCCTCGCCGTGCTGGCGATCGGAACGACCGTCATGGATTCGGTGCTGCCGGCTGTGAGCTCGAAACGTGCAGGCGCGGGCCGCGCCGGTGTCTGGGGAAGCGTACTCGGGATGCTCATCGGCACGATCTTCTTTCCCCCGTTCGGGATGATAGTAGGCGCGTTTCTCGGGGCACTCGCCTTTGAGGTCATCTTCAATCCGGAGAACCGCGAACCGATAAAAGCCGCCATGGGGGTCTTCAAGGGCACCGTGCTCGCAACCCTGCTCAAGCTGCTTGCAGCGGGGATCATCGGATTCTACTTCGTGCGCGGAAGCGTGCGAACCTTCTCGGCGCTCTAAAGGAGGGACGTCCTGTGAGTTACTCCACCCTGCTCTCACCCTTCCCGCTCGGCATAGATCAACTGAAGAACCGCCTGGTCATGCCGCCCATGGTCATCTGGCGGGCCGGCCGCGACGGGCTGGTGACCGACGATCACCTCCGCCACTATCGTGAATGCGGCGGCGCGGGCATCACCATCGTGGAGGCGACCGCCGTCTCGCCCGAGGGACGGCTCGCGGCAACCGAGCTCGGCCTCTTCGACGATGCGCAAATCCCCGGTATGGCGGAACTTGCCGACACCATCACCTCCACGGGATCGCTTCCGGGGATACAGCTCGTTCATGCCGGCGGACGGACGAACAAAAGCCGAACCTACGGTCTGGAGCCACTGGTCGTATCGAAGACGGAGGAGATGGGTGATTCCAAACGCGAGCTCTCCGACGACGTTATCCGCCGGATCATAGGTGATTTCTCGGCCGCCGCCGGCCGCGCGGAGCAAGCCGGATTCAAGCTGATCGAGTTGCACGGCGCGCACGGCTACCTCGGCTCACAGTTTCTCTCCCCGCGCACGAACCGGCGCCGCGACGACTGGGGCGGAAGCTTCGAGAAACGCCTTCGCTTCCTCGTGGAGCTCGTACGCGCGGTCCGCGTGACCATCGGAAGCGGCGTCCACCTCTCGGTACGCCTCGGGGTCGCCGAGGGGACGGAGGACGGCCTGCCGCTCTCCGAAGGGCTTCGAGCGGCCGAGATCCTCTGTCGCGCCGGGCTCGACCTCATCCACATCTCGCACGCCGGAAGCGTCCCGCCGCCGCCGGACCCGGAATCGCCCTACGAGGCCCTGCTGCAGCTCGCGAAACCGGTCGGCGAGCGGGTTGCGGTGCCGGTGATCGGCATCGGCGGGATCAAAACGCCGCAGCAGGCCGATGCGGCACTCGAAGACGATATGTGCGATCTGGTTGCCGTGGGCCGCGGTATCCTCGCCGACCCCGGGTGGGCCCGAAAAACCATAGAGGGCCGGCCCGACGACATTGCGATATGCGAGGACTGCCGCCCGCGATGCTTTCACTACACCGAGCCGGAGCGCTGCCCGGCGCGGAACCGGCTTGCGGCAGCGGGAGTCTGAACGCCGCAACCTGAATAAGGAGGACCTTATGGATCTCAGTGTCATTCAATCCCTGCACAAGCGCTCGGACAGCAAAGTAGTGCTGCTCGTGCTCGACGGGCTCGGCGGGCTCCCGCGCGAGAGTGACGGGCTGACCGAGCTCGAAGCCGCGCGAACTCCGCATCTCGATGCCCTCGCCGCGGAGAGTATCTGCGGCCTGCATGAGCCGGTCGGCCCCGGGATTACGCCGGGTAGCGGCCCTGCGCATCTTGCGCTCTTCGGCTACGACCCGCTGGACTACCAGGTCGGACGCGGCGTGCTGGCGGCGATGGGTGTGGACTTCGAGCTTCAACCCGGTGACGTCGCCTGCCGCGGCAACTTCTGCACCGTCGGCGCCGACGGCTCCATCACCGACCGTCGCGCAGGTCGCATCTCCACCGAGAAAAACCACGAGCTCTGCGAACTGCTTCAGCAGATCGAGCTCTCCGACGGCGAGGTGGAGGTGCAGACCATCAAGGAGCACCGATTCCTCGTCGTCTTCCGCGGCGCCGGCCTTTCGGAGAACGTAGCCGACACCGATCCGCACGCGGTCGGCCTCTCTCCGCTCGACCCCGAGCCCGCAGACGACGACGCAGCGAAGACGGCGCGTCTTGCGAAGGAGTTCGTCGACAAGGCACGCGAGAAGCTCGCCGGACGCGAGCCGGCCAACATGGTGCTGCTGCGGGGCTTCGCGCAGCTCCCCGGATGGCCCTCCTTCGAGGAGGTCTACGGCACCCGTGCCGCCTGCATAGCCGACTATCCCATGTATCGGGGCCTCGGCAGGCTTCTCGGCATGTCGGCGCTCGAAGGCGGCAGCGAGCCCGAGACGAAGTTCGAGGCGCTGAAGGAAAACTGGAACGATTACGATTTCTTCTTCGTCCACGTGAAGAAGCCGGATAAGGCCGGAGAGGACGGTGAATTCGACACCAAGGTGGATGCTATCGAGCACGTTGACGAGGCCTTGCCGCAGCTTCGGGAGCTCAATCCGGACGTACTCATGGTCACCGGAGATCACTCCACCCCGTGGAAACTCGTCAACCACGGGTGGCAACCGGTGCCGGTTCTCATCAACTCCGCCTACTGCCGCCCCGACGACGTCAGGAGCTTCGGCGAGCGTGCCTGCATCACCGGCGGGCTCGGTCCGCGCCTGCGCGGAAGCAGCCTCATGCCGATCGCCATGGCAAACGCCATTCGACTGGACAAGTTCGGCGCCTAGCGCCCGCGCACCTCGCGGTGAACGGTGAAGAACTCGCTGAGCATCATCGCCGTTGCACCCCACACGTCCACCTCCCCGAAGCCGTAGGCCGGCACGTGCAGCGGTGTACCGCGCGCGTCCACGGTTCGGTACTCGTGTGCGGCCATGAGCTCATCCACGCCGGCGATGATAATCCGCGACACCTCGGTGGGATTCGGTGAGAACGATGCCGGGTCGCCGCTGTAGGTGCCGACCACCGGCGTTATGCGGTAGTTGCTCACCCGGATGTAGAGGGGCGTGAGCGAGCCGAGCACGTCCACCTGCTGCGGCCTTGCGGCGATTTCCTCCTCCGCCTCGCGCAGTGCGGTACCCGTGGGAAACTCATCACCCTCCTCGAACCCACCTCCCGGCAGACCGATCTGCCCGCCGTGGGTGCCGCCATCGTCCGCGCGAACGATGAGCGGCAGCTCCGGACCCATACCTCGGTCGAGGAGGAGGATGAGCACCGCGCCGTGTCTTGCGTCATGCGGCTCCGCTTCGTGTCCCACCGTCAGCCGCCCGCGCGGAGCCATGAGACGCTGCGCCTCCAGACCGGGAAGTGCCGAGGTCAGCCGCGCGCGCAGTAGTGATACGTAATCGCTGAAATGCACTGCGGGGAAGTATACCGCTCAGAGCACGATGGGCAAGTGATCCCGGGCCGCCACCGGTCAGATCCACCGGCGACGGCGGAACAGGAGGACCATGACCACCGCGACGACCGCCATGACGCCGAGCACTGCGAAATACCCGTAGTGCCAGGCGAGCTCCGGCATGTAGGCGAAGTTCATTCCGTAGATCCCGGCGATGAAGGTGAGCGGAATGAAAATCGAGGCGATCACCGTGAGCGTCTTCATGACGACATTGAGGTTGGTGCTCAACCGCGAGGCGAGCAGCTCCGTCACGGCCGCGATATGATCGCGCAGCACCTCGAAGGTCTCGAGCACCCCGATCCCGTTGTCGTGCAGGTCGGCGAGGAAGGGGCGCACGTCCTCGGTGAGCAGGTCGGATTCCGCGCTCTTGAGGCCGGAGAGGACGCTTCTCAGCGGCCAGATGAGCCGTCTGAGGTCGATGAGCTCACGTCGCAATCCGTAGATGCGGTCGTCGTCCGCCCGGTCCCGGAGGGTGTCTTCCTCGAGGTGCACGATTTCATCGTCGATGTGCTCGAGCACCGGATAGTAGTTGTCTACCACCACATCGAGCAGCGCGAAGGCGAGGTAGTCCGCACCCATCCGCCGGATCCGCCCGCCGCCTGCGGAAATGCGGCGTCGCAGCGGCTCGAGCACGTCCCCGGCGCGCTGCTGCACGGTTATCACGAGAGCGTCAAAGAGCAGGAGTGAAACCTGCTCCTCCCGGATCTCGCGTTCCGTCTCGTCCCATGACAGCATGGTGAACACCACGAAGATGTAGCGGCCATAGTCCTCGAAGGTCGGCCGGTGTCCGTTCGTCTGCATGTCCTCGAGAACGAGCGGATGAATCGAGAGGGCCTCGGCCATGCGCTCGAGGTCGCGCTTGCCGGGTATTCCGTCGAGGTTTATCCAGGTCACGCCCCACCGATCCTCGAGAGCTGCATCGATGTCCGCCGGAGCGTCGGCGAAAACACGGCGTGAGTCGTAGCGATATCGGGAGATACGGACTTCCTCGGCCTCACTCGGAGTCTCGAGTTGCCCCGGGGGCGCTCCGATCTGCCGGGGCCTTCGCCGTCTCAGTTTCATTCGGTCCTCCTTGTTCGCCGTCGGGCGGCACCACATCATAGCAAACAGGGCCGATGTGTTTCTCGCCGCCGACGCGGTGCGGTCTTTGACTTCTCCACTCAGCATATCTAAATTCCCACGCGGATCTGGAGGTATATCATGAATCGTCTACGCTCCTTCGTTCTGTTATTTTCGGTTTTCCTGCTGCTATTCGCATTCGGCGGACAGCTCGCCGCTCAGGACGAGGCGAAGGCCACCCTCGCAGGCGGGTGTTTCTGGTGTATGGAGCCTCCCTACGACGAGCTCGACGGGGTGATATCGACCATCTCCGGCTACTCCGGTGGCCACGTCGAAGACCCGACCTATCAGGAGGTCGTCAGCGGCAACACCGGCCACCTCGAGGTGGTGCAGATCACCTATGACCCCTCCGTCGTCAGCTATGAAGAGCTCCTCGATGTCTTCTGGGTGAACATCGATCCGGTCGACGGCGGGGGACAGTTCTGCGATCGCGGGCAGCAGTATACGAGCGCCATCTTCTACCACAACGAAGAGCAGCGACGACTTGCCGAGGAAAGCCGGGAAGAGATCGCGGAATCCAACGACTTCGGCATGCGGCGCATTCAGACCGACATCCGCCCGCTCGAGGAATTTTATCGGGCTGAGGAGTATCACCAGGATTACTACCGGAAGAATCCGCTGCGCTACAATCTCTACCGCACCGGCTGCGGGCGCGACCAGCGACTCGAGGAGCTGTGGGGAAGCTGAAGGGGCTCAGCCGGCATCGAGCTCGCCGCTGCCAACGTAACGGAAGACCTTGTCGACTTTCCGCCGGATGTACTCGCGGGCGGGCGCCGGCAGATCGTGATCGTGGATAATGGCGTCGATCTCTTTCTCGAGCTCGTCCCTCAGGTCCTCCAGGACGGCGTCCTCGCAGAGGTCCCGTTTATCGAGGGCGCGTCTGCAGTCGCGCAGCGCCTGCTTCTCGGTTTCCACGAAGGCAACGTTCTGCTGCAGCACGTAATCGGTAAGGTGCCCCTCCGCATTCTTCTGTCGATAGAGGCCGATGAGCGCGTCAAAGTCCTCGAGGGCGTCGTCGAGCTCCAGCTTGAGAATCTCGAGAAACTTCCTGCATCGCATATGCTCGCCTCCTTATTCGACGTCCTCTTTCGAGTATAGGAGCGGGCTTCTGGAGCGGTCAAGCGTGGACAGGAGCGTGCGCCGGTCGGCCGGCGCCGATCGGGCTTCTATTCCCGCGCCCTGCGTGGCAGTATGGGGGCACGACACCATCCACTGCACGGAGGAACATCATGTTTTCACTCGAGGGAAAGCTTGCCCTTGTGACCGGCTCGAGTCGCGGCCTCGGCTATTCGATGGCGCGGGGCCTCGCCGACGCCGGTGCAGCCGTCGTCCTCAACGGGCGCAATGAGGCACGGCTCGCCGAGGCGAAAAGCTCACTCGATGACGGCAAGAGAACACTGCACACGAAGGCCTTCGACGCTACCGACAGCGCCGCGGTCGAGGCCGCGATAGGCGACATAGAGACGAACATCGGACCGATCGAAATCCTGTTCAACAACGCCGGGATCATCAAACGTGCCCCGATGGTCGAGATGCCCGAGAGTGACTGGCGAGCCGTCGTCGATGCGAATCTGACGGGGCCCTTCCTCGTCGGGCGCACCGTTGCGCGGTACATGATCGAACGCCGGCGCGGGAAGATCGTAAACACCTGCTCACTGACCTCCGAGGAGGCTCGGAACACTGTCGCACCCTACGCCGCATCCAAGGCAGGGCTCAAGCTCCTTACCCAGTCCATGGCGACCGAATGGGCGCAGTACAACATACAGGTCAACGGCATCGGCCCCGGCTTCTTCGCCACCGAGCTCACCGTGCCGCTGCAGAACGACCCCCAGTTCGACGGGTGGATCAAGACCCGCACCCCCGCCGCCCGCTGGGGAGACCCCGACGAGCTCATCGGCCCGGCGGTCTTTCTCGCCTCCGAGGGCTCGAGCTTCGTAAACGGGCACATCCTCTACGTGGACGGTGGCTTCCTCGCGACCATGTAACGGGAAGCGCCGCCCCGGGGCCCCGCGCCCCGGGTGACGAACGGCGTCCGCGGGCCGTACCTTGTGCATAAGGAGAGGATGATATGTACACTCAGATTCGAACATTTGCCCTTCTCGCAGCGCTCATGCTCATTCCAGGCTTCGCAGTCGCCCAGGGCGGCTCTTCGGGCGACCTCGACCTGCGCGAGGCAAACGTGACGGCGGTGGAGTTCGAGCAGCTCGACGGCGGCCGGTATCGGTTCAGCGTCACGCTCATCCACGACGACGACGGCGAGCCGGGGTACGCGAACTGGTGGCAGGTGGAAACGATGGACGGGCGGCGGCTCGGCCGCCGTGAGCTCCTGCACGGGCACGGCACCCGCGAGTTCACGCGCTCCGAGATCATCGACATCCCCGAGGGCACCACTCGCGTGGTCGTCCGCGGCCACGACCAGGTCCACGAGTACGGCGGACAGGTAATGATAATCGACCTGGAGTCCGGAGAGATAGAGACGGTACGCCAGGGGTCGGAGCCCGACCGCTTCTGAGGCACGCTCGCGCGTCGCAAGCGGCGGGCCCGCCGGCCGGAAGCCGGGCCGGCAGACTGCGTGCCAGGGAACCGCGGGCTCGTAGTCCCGTCGGCGGGCCTCAGCGGACCTCGAATACCGCCCGCATTACCTGATCACCCGCCTTCGCCATTTCGAAGGCGCGCCCGCCCTGCTCGAGGGCGAAGGGATCGGAGAGAAGCGGGCGGAAGAGCTCGGCATTCCGTGCCAGCAGTGCAAGGGCGCGCTCGAAATCAAAGGGCGCATACACGCGCGTGCCGATGAGGGTAAGCTCCTTGAAGGAGATCGCCACGTCGTCCCAGGCGAGAGGGTGCTTCGGGACGGCAACGACCACGATGGTGCCGAGCACGCTCGCGATCGCGGTTGCCTGTGCCGCGGTCGCATCAACACCTGCAACCTCGAACACCACATCGGCGCCGCTGCCGCCGACCGCCTGCCGCGCCGCTTCCACCGGCTCGCCGCTCGAGGCGTCGATCACGTCGATGTCGAGCCTGCGCAGAAGGGCCTGGCGATACTCGCGGGGCTCCGAAACCACGACGTTGTCACAACCGTTCAGCTTGAGCACCAGAGCGATGAGGGTACCGATGGGTCCGCCCCCGAGAACGACGGCCGAGTCGCCCGGCTTGTAAGGGCTCCGCCGTACTGCGTGGACCGCGACCGCGGTCGGCTCGGTGAGCGCCGCGGTGCGGGAGTCGAGCTCATCGGGCACGCGGTAGAGCCGATCGAGGGCCACCGATACGTACTCCGCAAATGCTCCGTCGCGGTCTATGCCGTAGAGGCCGAGATTCTCGCATACGTAGGCGTTCCCGCTTCGGCACGCCCTGCAGTGTCCGCAGGAGATGAGAGGCTCCACCACGACACGATCACCCGCCGAGAACGCCGCGCCGATCTCATCGCCCGCCCGCGGATTCGTGCGCACCACTTCGCCTGAAAACTCGTGGCCCATGACCAGCGGCGCCTGCGCACGCGGGTGGACCCCCGCGTAGACGCCGAGGTCGCTCCCGCAGATGCCGGCGTTGTGAATGCGCAGCAGCGCCTCTCCGGGTTGCGGCTCGGGGACGGGCTTGCGTCGAAGCTCGACCGTGTTGACATCTTCCCAGACCAGGGCGTTCATTTCGGGCATATCAACCTCCGAGAAAGTCATCAGTTTAGACGAAGATCGATCCGGCGTCACCCGTTGCGCGCGGTGAGCACCATGAGAAATGAGCTGCCCGGGTCGTAGGGACTCCCATCGAAAGAGCCGACGAGCTCGATGTCGCGGAGCCCGGCGTTCCGCGCGGCGTCAACGAGCTCTTCCCGCGTCAGGGCAAGCAATGGGGTATCGCCGGCCGCCCGTTCTCCATCCGCGGTGCTGAGCGCGGCGTGGAAAACCACCGTGCCCGGTTCCGTGCCGGGGCGATAACTTCGCTCCATGCGAATGTCCGGCCGTTCCACCGGTGGAAGCGGGATCTCGGCATCGGTGCCCGTGAAGCGGGCGAAGTTTACCGTCTGAACGATGACGGATCCGCCCGGCTCGACGACGCGCGTAACGTCGCCGAAGAACGCCCGGACTGCCTCGCGATCGGGCAGGTGCGGCAAGGAGTTTCCGATGCAGAAGAGGCCGGCTTCGGGCCCGAGTCCGCCGAGCTCCTGGAGTTCGCGGACCTCGAAGCGACCGCGTTTTCCGCTCTGCTTCGCGATCTCGACCATCTCGGCGCTCGCGTCGAACCCGAGGCAGTCGAATCCCCGCGCGGCGAGGGCGTCGGTGTAGTTTCCGGTCCCGCACGCCGCATCGATAACCCTCGGGCCTGCGCCGCCGCGGGCACCCCGGTCGAGCTCGGCGGCAAGAAACTCGACGATTTCCGTCTCCGCCGGGAAGATGCTGTCGTAATACCGTGCAAGTAAGGTGTAGAAGTCGGACATGGTTATATGCAGCGGGGGCTGATGAGCGGGCCCGCTCAGGGGTATGCTCGTCTCATGAAGCAGCTGATTCTTCCCGCCCTTGCCGCCGCTTTGCTCCTCGTATCGTTTCTCGGCGACCGCTCCCGCACTGC
>CAYOFA010000075.1:0-3279 GCA_964402885.1 uncultured Spirochaetaceae bacterium | reverse complement strand
GGAAACCCCGTCGCGTCGGAGGCGTCCGGAATGACGGCATGCAGTGCATCATCGGGTGCGGTGAGATCGTTCACCCAGCGGCCGGAGAGGATACGAGGTATGCCGACGGCGAGCTTCGCGGCCTCCTCGAGTCCGATGCACAGGTAGACGATGTGCGCGGGAAGCTGAAACACGAGCCCTGCGATGAACGCGGCAGGCACGCCGACGATCCACAGGAACCCGACGTCCACGAGGAGCGCGATGCGCGTGTCACCACCGCCACGCAGGATTCCCACCACGATGTGCATGTTGAGAATCTTCGCCATCATCACCACGGAAAAGCTGCGAACGAGAAGCGTCACCATGCGCCGCACCTCGTCACTCACCTCGAAGAGGGAGGGTACCCACGGCGCAACGGCGGTGAATACCACCAGGCCGAGCACGGCCGACGCTACGGGGAGAATCTTGATCAGGCTGGTGCCGATGTGCTGTGCCGAGGCAATGCCTGCGTTGACGCCCCTGCCGAGCTCGGGGTCTGCCGAGCGCTCGGCGTTTCCCGAGCCCTCTCCGATCACGTTGCCGAGGAGGATCGCGCTTGCCTGCGAGCTTCCGATGAACATCACCAGAAGCAGTCGCCCGACGGTGTCTGCAATCGTATAGGCGGCGAGGTGGCTCGTACCCATTCGGGCAAACACCACCGTGTACATGGTGAAGCCGAGGGACCAGAAGATCTCGTTGAAGATAACCGGCATGGCGCGACCGTAGAAGCGCCGGGCAAAACTCCAGTCGAAGCGCAGAAGATCCGCGAGCGTGGCCGCCGTGGGTCCCTTCCTGCGGTACACGACGAGGAGAATCAGGGAGAGCTCGACCACCCGGGCGATCGCCGTCGCAATGGCGGCTCCCTGCACGCCGAGGGCGGGAAACCCCAGCGCACCGAAGATGAGCACGTAGTTGCCCGCCACGTTCAGCGTGATGGAGATCGCGGTCGCGTACAGCGGCAGTCGGGTGTCGCCGACGCTGCGAAGTGCATGGACGTAGCCCATGCTGATCGACGTGACGAGGTAACTCAGGGCCACGATTCGCAGGTACCCGGCCCCTTCGGAAATGACCGCCGGGTCGGAGGTGAACACCGAGAGCAGAAGCTCGGGCGCGAACACCCCCAGCGCGGTGAACACGATCGCCCCGGCACAGCCTGTCAGCAGGGAAATGCCCATCGCCCGTCGCACACCGGCAACATCGCGTCGCCCCCAGTACTGGGAGGCAAAAACCGCGCTTCCGCTCCCGACGCCGAAAAGAAAGAGCATCAGCAGGAAGAAGATCTGATTACCAAGGGCAATGGCGCCGATCTGCACCTCGCCGAGCTGCCCGACCATGAGAGTGTCGGCCAGATTCAGCACCGTCATCAGCAGATGCTGCAGGGCGATAGGCACCGCGAGTTTCACCAGGGTCGGTACGTAGGAGAGATTGCCGAAGTATCGTTGTACGTGCGTGCGGGCACGCACCGGAATCCGCGTCACACCGGTCGTTTTCATGGATGGGAGCACTACCCTACCCCTCGGGGCCCATGCGGGGCAAGAGGGTAAAAGACGGGCGCCCCGCGGGGCGCCCTCGGATACCACGATGCTGTGATACCGTGATGTCGCGGAGCCTGATCTGCTACGCGGTAATCGCCGCCAGATCGCTCTCCACGTCGGTCGTCGCCTTCAGATCGAAGGCTTCGATGATCTTCTGCTTGACGTTCTCCGAGACGAAGGCCGGAAGGGTCGGCCCGATGCGAACCCCCTTGAACCCGAGTGCCAGCAGGGCAAGGAGCACGCAGACCGCCTTCTGCTCGTACCAGGCGACGGCAAAGTCGACGGGAAGGTCGTTTATGTCGTCGAGGCCGAATGCGTCCTTGAGCGTCAGCGCGATGGATGCGATTGAGTAGGAGTCGTTGCACTGGCCGGCATCGAGCACCCTCGGGATGCCGCCGATGTCGCCGAGATCGAGTTTGTTGTAGCGATACTTGGCGCACCCGGATGCCATGATGACGGTATCCTGCGGCAGCTCCTTTGCGAGGTCGGTGAAGTACTCGCGCGACTTCATGCGACCGTCACAGCCTCCCATCACCACAAACTTCCTGATGGCGCCGGACTTGACCGCGTCGACGACCTTGTCGGCAATCTGCTCGACCTGATGGTGAGCGAAGCCGCCGACGATCTCTCCCTCCTCGATCTGCTCGGGCGGGTCACAGGTCTTGGCGAGCTCGATGATCTGCGAGAAGTCCTTGGCCTTGCCGTCTTCGCGATCGGGGATGTGTGGCACGTCGGGGTAGCCGGCCATACCGGTTGTAAATATGCGATCCTTGTAGGTGTCGCGTACCGGCGTAATGCAGTTGGTGGTCATGAGGATAGGCCCGTTGAAGCTGGCAAACTCCTTGTTCTGCTGCCACCAGGACCCGCCGTAGTTACCCTTGAGGTGCTCATACTTCTTGAACGCGGGGTAGTAGTTGGCAGGGAGCATCTCGGAGTGGGTGTAGACATCCACACCGGTGTCCTTTGTCTGCTCGAGAAGCTCCGCCATGTCCTTGAGGTCGTGACCGGATATGAGGATGCCCGGGCGGTCGCTCGTGCCGATGTTGACCTTCGTGATCTCGGGATGCCCGTAGGTCTCGGTGTTTGCGCTGTCGAGCAGTGCCATGGTCTTCACCGCGGTGTTTCCGGTGGCAACGAGCACGCCGGTGAGCTCTTCGAGCGATTTGTCCTCGATGGTTGCGACGAGCTCGTCGATGACCTCGCGGTAGATCTCCTCGTCCTCGTAGCCGAGGATGGCTGCATGCTCCCCGTAGGCCGCAATACCCTCGATCCCGTAGACGATGAACTCACGAAGCGAGCGCACGTCCTCATCCTCGGTGGCGAGGACCGAGGCGGCGGCAAAGGCTGCCTCGAGCTCGGGCACGGACTTTGCGTCGAATGCCGCCTCGGGGGGCAGCTTCTCGCCGGTCGCATAGGTCGCGGCGAGCGCCTTCTTGCGCTCAACCGCCTCGAAGGTCAACTCGGTGATGCGGTCGGTGTCGAAGTTCGCGTTCGTAATCCTCGCAAACAGCGCCCGCATGATGAAGTTCCCCTCGTCGGCGATGGACTCTCCGGCTGCGGCCTTCTTCTGCGCGAGATACGCGAGACCCTTCAGGTTGTAGACCATCACGTCCATGTGATTGGCCGTCACGTCTTCCTTGCCGCAGACACCCCGGGTTGTGCACCCGACGTTCTTCGCGGCTTCCTGGCATTGAAAGCAAAACATGCTCATTGTATTCCTCCTGTG
>CAYOFA010000074.1:8284-15945 GCA_964402885.1 uncultured Spirochaetaceae bacterium | reverse complement strand
GGCGCCGGCCCTGCCGGCCTCGCCGCCGCCGTACACTTCCGGCAGGCAGGGCTCGACGTTCTACAGGTCGAAGAGGGAGAGCCGGCGCAGACAATCCGGCGGTTTCCCGCCGGGGTGCACCTGTTCTCCACCCGTGCAGCCCTCGCCCTGCCCGGCTTTCCCTTCGGTCCCGATCCCGATGCTTCTCCGACGCGGGAGGAGTACATTACCTATCTCGAGGAAAGCACTGCGACCGCCGGGCTAAGCGTGGAAACGGGCACCATGGCCGTCTCTGCTGAAGCGGTTGCGGGAAAGTATCGCGTCGAGCTTCGCGGTCCCGACGGCAGCCGGCGCATCGCACACGCCTGCAGCGTGGTCGTGGCAAGCGGCGGCTACTTCTTCCCGAACATCCTCGACATTCCCGGTGAGGACCTCCCGCACGTGCATCATTATTTCAGGAGCGAGGTCGTGAACCCCGGGGCGCGCATGCTGGTAGTCGGAGGGCGAAACTCGGCGGTGGAGGCGGCGGTGAACATTGCAGAGGCAGGTGCCGAAGCGACTCTGGTCTATCGAAAATCCCGGTTGCCGCGATCGAAGATCAAGCCCTGGCTACTTCCGCGTCTGGACGCGCAGATCCGCGCCGGCAGGATTCACGTGCGATACCGCAGCGTGCCGCACGAGATTACCCCTCAGGGCGTCGCGCTTCGTGAGGCAGGCGGGGTCTCGCGGGTCGAGCGGGCAGATGAGATCTTTCTCCTGACGGGGTACGGCCCCGACTACCGTCTTCTGCGAACCTCAGGGGTCCGCTTCCACAGACAGACTATGCGTCCCCTGATCACGGACGCCACGCTCGAGACGAGGAGCCCCGGCATATTCCTGTGCGGCACGGTGGCGCTGCGTGTCGGCGGGGAGCCGGCAACCATCGAGAACTCACGTGACCACGCCCTGCGGATGCTCGATTCGATACGTGCCCGCTGCCGAAGCGTCTAGTCCGCGCATCCCCCGCCGAGCTTGAGCACGACCATGGTCATGTCGTCGTGCTGCGCCTCATTCTGTACAAAGGCATCCACTTCGACCTTTACGGACTCCAGAATTGTCTCGGCGCTTTTCGTTCGGTGTTGGGCGACAATACGGTGAATCCGCGCCTCTCCGAACTCTTCCCCGCTCGGACTGCGAGCCTCGACAAGTCCATCGGTGTAGAGTACCAGGGTATCCCCCGCCTCCACCGTGACCACTTCCGTCTGATACGTCGTGTCCGACTCGATACCGACCGGAATTTCCGCAGCGCCGAGCCGTCGAGGCTGTCCGCTCTCGCAGGAGACGAGGAGCCCCGGCAGATGGCCGGCATTGGTATAGCTCAGGGTCCTCGCGTCCGGTGAAACGGAAACATAGGTGAGCGTGGCAAACCGCCCGATGTCCACGCTTCCGGCCACTCCGCGGTTGATTCTGGTGGTGACCTCCCCCGGGTCGGCGGTGTCGGCCTGGGACAGACGGAAGATGGTTCGGATCATCACCATGATGAGCGCAGCCGGCACCCCCTTTCCCGCGACATCACAGATGAGCACGCCGAGCCCGCCGTCGAGGGACACGATATCGTAGTAGTCGCCCCCGACGTTTCGCGCCGGCCGCGAATACGCGGAGAGGTCGACGCCGGCCCGCCGAGGGAGGACCGACGGCAACATGTGCCCCTGTATATCGGCCGCCATGCGCAACTCGCTCTCGAGCTGCTGCTTCTCGAGCACTTCAATGTAGTTGAGCAGGTTTGCAAGCGTGACCGACGCATACTCACCGAGAACCATAGCGTGATCAAAGTCCGTCCGATTGAACGGATGGTCGTTCTGCCGACGAACAACCGAGGCGACGCCGTACAGGCGCCCCTCGAGGAGAATCGGCACAGCGAGAAAGGAGGAGACGTAACACACCGGGTCCTTTATTACCCTCGCCAGTCGCTGGTCCCGCGCCGGCTCGGGTATGAAGACGCCCTCTCGACGCCGTACCACCTCCCCGAGCACCGTCTCTCGGATATCAATCGGCCGCCCCTTGAAGTACTTCTCGACCGCACCCGTCTTCTTCTTCGCAATCTCCGATACCGGGTAGGGAGGCGGGTAGAACCCTTCAACGGCCCTGGCCCTGAGCGTAGCCCCGTCCTCGTCGAGCACCAGGATCGCACCGGCATCCGCTCCGGTGGTCCCGACAAGTGTCTGCACTGCGTGCTGCAATACCGTGTCTTCGGGGCGATGCTGGAGAATGGCGTGGCGGACCCTGGCCATGAACTCGAACAGCGTATTTATGTTCTGATCCCTGAAATGGACGGCTTCCCTCATCGTGAGGTCGGCCTCATGGTGATAGGCAACGAACACCCGGAAATGCGCGATGTAGGTCAGCGGCATCACGCCCGCGAGGATGAACGGGTGGTCGTATCCCTGAACCATCGGAAGGAGGTAGGTGGGGGCGAGAAGGACGAGGATATCCGTGCGCGACCGCACCACCGGCCCGGCATCAGGCACGTACAACTCCCGAATGTCGAGCAGGGCTATGAGGAGCAGGCCGTACGCGCCGGCGGGCAGAAGGGCATCGGTCAGGAGGTGAACCAGGAGCGGGGCGTCCGCACCACCGGTTGCGATGCGTAACACCACAAGTGGAGTCCCGACTGCGGCGAGTATGAGCGGCAATAATGGTCGGCGCAGGTACGCATTGAGCCAGAGCAGATAGGCGGCCGCTATCAGGAGATCGGAGAGAATATACACCGACTCATAGCGTACCACTGTCGCGAGAAGATCCCGCACTATAAGCACGACAGGAATGGCAAGCAGCCACACACCGCCGGAAAAACTCCGCCGCCTGAACGCCCAGGCGGCAAATGCGAGAAGAAGGCCACCGACCAAGAGGCGCGGCCACAGGGACACAACGACGGGGTCCACTCCCATGCGTACCGAGTGTAGCAACGGCCTCAGCGGCGGTCAACGTGCGGCTCCCCTCTCATCGGGGCCTGCATCGACCGCACTTCACCTCATATCTACACCACCTCGCCTATGTGACCGGCGGGCGCACGCCCGTAAGCTAGAGATAAACATGGCGAAGGAGGCCTCATTTTGAATCGCCCATTGAACGTTGATACAATACTCCGGAGCGGCGCAACCGGCGCGCTGGATGCCGCAGTACAGATAAAGCCCTTCCGCCAGGCACTCATTCGCCACGCGGACCGTCGCCTCACCCGCAGCTTCATCGAGGAGAACCAAGACCACATGCCGTTGCGCGTTCAGCGAATGCGCAAGCGAGCGCTGATGAATCTCCTCTATTCGATCGAACGAGGGATCACCCGCGGCACGGTCGGCCCCAGCGTACGAAAGCAGGTCCTCTCCAGCTTCGTCGGGAACGTGCTGACAGGGGAAAAGGACCGCATGCGCCCCTTCCGGGAAACGCACGGGTTCGATCCGCCGTCGTTTCTCACGATCAGCCCCACCAAGCGCTGCAACCTGCAGTGCACCGGCTGCTACGCCGGCAGCACCGCTGCAGATGCGAGCACGCTCGACTATGACGTGTTCACGCGCATTCTCAACGAGAAGCGCGAACAGTGGGGCTCTCACTTCACCGTGATCTCCGGCGGCGAGCCGCTGATGTACAAGAGCAAGGGCAAGAACCTGCTCGATGTCGTGGCGGAGCACCAGGACAACTACTTCATGATGTACACCAACGCCACCCTCATCACCGACAGCGTGGCTCAGCGGATGGCCGAGCTCGGGAACATCACGCCCGCCATTTCGGTCGAAGGATGGGAGGCGGAGACCGACGAGCGTCGCGGTGCCGGAATCTTTCAGAAGGTCCTCAAGGCAATGGAGAACCTGCGTCGCCACGGTGTTCCCTTCGGAATCTCGGTTACCGCCACCCGGCACAACGCCGAGACCGTGCTCTCGGACGAGTTCATGGATTACTTTTTCGACGAGCAGGGGGCGATCTTCGGCTGGATCTTCCAGTACATGCCCATCGGTCGCAGCTATACCGTGGACCTCATGGTCACGCCCGAACAGCGGAAGTGGATGCTCGAGCGGGAAATGAGCCTGATATACGAGCATGACCGCTTCATGGTCGACTTCTGGAACGGCGGACCGCTATCTCTCGGCTGCATTGCGGCGGGACGATCCGGGGGGTACTTCTACATCGACTGGGACGGAAACGTCGCGCCCTGCGTGTTCTTCCCCTACGCCATCGACAACGTCAACCGGATGTACGAGAACGGGGGCTCCATCAGCGACGTGCTGTTTACCGACTACTTCACACGTATCCGCAACTGGCAGTCCGATTACGTCGGTCACAGAGGCAAAACGGAGGTAAAGAACCTCTTCTGTCCCTGCCCCATCCGCGACCACCATCAGTTTGCCGAGCAGATGATCTCCGAACACGAGGTGACACCGCTTGACCCGGATGCACGGGCAGCCTATGACGATGAGGAGTACCACAAGCGCATGCGGGAATATGACAGCCGCCTCGAGGAACTTCTCGATCCGCTCTGGGAGAAGGAGTTCGAAAGCGAGAAAGCCGGGCAGGAAACCTCCGGGCAATAGCCCATGGGCATCGCGGCCTCCCGCGGTGGCACAGGCTCTACCGCACTCCGGCCCCGGCCTCCACCAGTCGTTGCACGATTGCCACGCTGCGACGGGAGTTCCCGTAGCGCATGGCGATGTCGAGGGGTGTGTTCCCGCTGGTGTTTTCCGCCCGCACGTCCGCGCCCGCACGAATCAGGGTGTCGACGCTCTCGATCGACGGTACGGCACGGTGGAGCGGCGTGTTGGAAAGCGAATCGCGAGCATCCACGTTTGCCCCGGCGTCGAGAAGCAACGTTATGATCCTCGGGTGACCCACCGCGAGATGCAGTGGCGTCCGCCCGAACACGTCCTGCGCATTCACGTCCGCGCCGTTGTCGATGAGGGTCTGAACGACTTCCACATGCCCGTGCTGTGCGGCCCAGTGCAGCGGCGTCCGGGTGCGTCCCTGCGACCAGGCGGGAGTGCCGAGCATCAGCCAGAAGACGAGCGCGAGGACTGCGGTACGTGTGATAGCGGCACGATGTAAGGTCGGCGCCAGTTGCCTGGTCATGCGTACTCCCTGTTTCTAATGATCGGCAGCCCCGGGGACAATTCAACTGAGTCCTGACAGGAACCACGGGGTCTCTTGACGCTTTGGGCGGCGCCTGCGACGCTGATGCACAACCTATGAGCTATCACACACCCAGCTGGTGGAAAGAAGCAACCGCCTATCAGATCTATCCCCGCAGTTTCAACGACTCCAACGGTGACGGTATCGGAGATCTCGCGGGCATAACCGAAAAGCTCGATTACCTCGGCGAGCTCGGCATCGACCTCTTGTGGATTTCGCCGGTGTATCAGTCGCCGAACGCGGACAACGGATACGATATCAGTGACTACCGGGAAATAATGGACGAGTTCGGCACGATGGCGGACATGACCGAGCTCATTCGTGCGGCCCATGGCAGGGGCATCCGCATCGTCATGGACCTCGTCGTCAACCATACCTCCGACAAGCATGCCTGGTTTCGCTCCTCCCGCTCGAACCCCGAGGGTCCCTACGGTGACTACTACATCTGGGCGGACGGACGCGACGGCGGGCCGCCCAATAACTGGCTCTCGGCATTCGGAGGCGAGGCATGGAGCTTCGATGAGCGCCGCGGCCAGTACTACCTGCACATCTACACGCCGAACCAGCCGGATCTCAACTGGGACAATCCCCGCCTCCGCGCGGACATCTACGCGATGATGCGGTTCTGGCTGGAGCGCGGCGTAGACGGCTTTCGCATGGACGTCATAAACCAGATCTCGAAGCCACCGGCCCTTCCCGACGACACCGATCCCGCCCCCGGAACCAGGCCGGGTTTTCGTTTCTACACCAACGGCCCGAATGTGCACAGCTATATCAGGGAGATGAACGCCGAGGTACTCTCCCACTACGACATCGTCACCATCGGCGAAATGCACGCCACCGGCACCGAGGAAGCCCTCCGCTATGTGGCACCGGAGCGCAACGAGCTCGACATGATTTTTCACTTCGAGCACATGCTTCTCGACGCGGGTCCCGGGGGAAAGTGGGATATCAGGTCGATCGACCTCGACGAGCTCAAGAGGGTTTTCACCCGCTGGCAGCAGGCGCTGCACGGCAGGGGCTGGAACAGCCTCTTCCTCAACAATCACGACTACCCCCGTATGGTCTCACGCTTCGGAGACGACGGCGAGTATCGTGTGCAGTCCGCGAAGCTGCTCGCGGGCGTGACCTACCTCATGCAGGGTACACCTTTTCTGTTCCAGGGAGAGGAAATCGGCATGACCAACGCCCGCTTCGAGACTATCGAGTCCTACCGTGACGTGGAGACGCTCAACTACTACGATGAGCAACGGGCGGCGGGCGTCCCGGAAGCGGAGATCATGCGCCGCATTCACCTCGCGAGTCGTGACAACGCCCGCACTCCGTTTCAGTGGAACGGGGAGCCCGGCGCCGGATTCACGACCGGAACTCCCTGGATACCACTGAACGACAACTACCGAAGCATCAACCTGGCCGCCCAGTGGGACCAGCCCGACTCAGTGGTGAGCTTCTATCGCCGCCTCATCCGGCTTCGCAAGGAGTCGGCGGCCGCGCTCTACGGGGATTTCCAGGTGGTCGAGGAGGCGGAATCGCCTCTGTTCGTCTATCGACGGCAAACTGAAGGGGAGATGCTTACCGTGGTCGCGAACCTGTCCTCTTCGGAGCATGCCGCACCGCCGGAAACGGGCCGGGGTACCCTCGCGCTGTCGAACTACGCCGACGGCTCGCCCAATATCACCGCGCTCCGTCCATGGGAGCTCGTCGTGCTCACCGGCGCGCCCGTACAGCCCCGATGAAGCGCATAACCGCGAGCCCGTCGAATGCACTGGAAATGGGCTCATGCCCCGGATCACGGACGCAGCGGACCGCGTCTGCAATCATGTTGGAGAAGTAGCCCGTCTTCTCTATCGCAGGGGCCTGGTCGTGCTGCAGCGACCGGTAGCCCTCGTAGAAGGGGCTCTCACCGCTCGCTTCGAAGCTGAGAACGCCGTTACCCACCCGTATCCGCCCCCGCTCGAAGCTCAACTCGAGTTCGAAGACAAGATGGTCACGCTCGCTTCCCACTTCGATAACGACCGGGACTCGTTTGACTCTTCCGAAAAGAAACGCCGAGGAGGTGCGGCTGCGCATGCGTCCGAAACGGCGGATCGGGTGAGCATGCCCCCCGACCAGGAAGTTGATGATATCGACCATGTGCGTACCGTCATGCAGCAGCACCTGATCGTGGCGTCCCTGACCGAAGTACAGTGTTCCCCGCACCGAGAGAAGGCGGCCGTAGGTCCCGCGGCGGACGCAATCGCGAACGGCCAGGTAATCGGAGGAATACCGCCGTTCGTGATTGGTGACTACCGTGATCCGCCCCGAGCGATGGAGCCGGGCGATGCGCTTCGCGGGGCCGAGGCGGTTCGCCAGAGGCTTCTCGCACACGGCGACACTCACGCCGCCGAGGGCGGCCGCGCGGACCATGCGATAGTGAGAATCCGGATGAGTTGCAACGCAGAGCAGGTCGGGACGGGTATCGGCGATGAGCTCCTCGACGCGAGGATACGTCGCCTCGCAGTCCCAGTGCTCGCGGAAGGCGGCGCGCC
>CAYOFA010000074.1:5764-8184 GCA_964402885.1 uncultured Spirochaetaceae bacterium | reverse complement strand
TCGAGAACGCGGCGCGCATGGTCGATGTCATCCGCGAATGCGAAGAACTCGCTGAACCCGAGAATCTGGAAAACTTCGTAGACCTTCGGTTGCACCTGCACCAGCGCGATATCGCCGCTCTTCGGTTCGAGCACCTTCAGGAAGGCCACGAAGGTGCCGATGCCGGTGCTGGAAATATAGGCCAGTCCACCACAGTGGAACACGAGCCGGTGGTATCCCCTCTCGATCACCTGGTTTATGCGCCGCTGGAACTGGTGGGAATTGTAGGTGTCGATGTAGCCCTTGAGGTAGAAGACGGCGCCGCTTTCAATCCCTTCGAGCTCACCGGCGTCGATCGTGAGGCTGTCGACCGACTGATTGTCGAAATTGGCGATGGGCTTACTGCTCACGGTGTCCCCGTCCCATAGGCATCCGAGGAGCGATTATAGCAGCTCAGTCACCATTCGAAAACCCGCCATCGACAATGCCGCCAACGACGCCGCCGCTATCGACGACGGTCACGTCCCCCGCCCCGACCTTCACAGTGCGTCCCCGGTCATCTTCGATGAGCAGCGCGCCGTATTCGTCCACGTCCACCGCCAGTCCGGTGATGAGCGAGTCGCGGCTGCGGACGCTGATTCTGCGCCCCAGCGTGGTAAGCAGTGCCGTCCACCGCTGCTGCAGGCCCGGATCCGACCGCCATCGGTCGAACTCCCGCGCAACAGCGCCCACCAGCCTCTCGCGATCGACACCCTCTCCATCCGCGGCGTATCGGGCGATACTCGTCGCCCGTCGCGCTAGCTCGTCCGGCACGCCGGCTACGGAGCTGAAGTCGAGGTCCACGTTTATGCCGATCCCCACCACATAGAAGGCGGCGCCGGCGACGGGCTGATGCTCGATGAGGATACCGGCGACCTTGCGCGTTTCGATTTCCACATCATTCGGCCACTTCAGTCCCACCCGTCCGCTCACCAGCGGCTGTATGGCCGAGGCGGCCGCAACACCCGCCGCCTGGGGCAGTCCGACCGGCGACGGGGTCTCGACGAAGATACTCATCGCAACCGCGGTGCCGGCCGGCGTCTCCCAGCGGCGACCGAAGCGGCCGCGGCCCGCAGTCTGCTCGTCGGCCACGACGACTCCCGACTTCGGCGGTGGATCGGCGCTCTTCAGCCACGCCCGGGCTGCCGCGTTGGTACTGTCAAGCGACTCGTAGTAGCGCACCGTCCACCCGGGCAGCTCCCGAGTGAGGCGTTCGGCGTTCATCCGGCCTGAGGACTCGCCTCGCGGCGGAGATCCTCCACGGCGTCCCGGCTGAACTCGTAGGTGCTTCCGCAGTTCCAGCAGGTCGTTTTGAGCGGAAGCGGCCCGTTCTCCTCGATATCCGCGAGCTCATCGGGACCGAGAGCCACGAGGAATCGCCCGAAGCGCTCCCGGCTGCAGGGGCAACTGAACTCCACACCGCGCGTGCCCACTATCTCCGGGGAGAACTCGCTGAAGTGGTTGTGAACCACATGGGCGGTCGTGTCGCCGGATGCAAAGAGCTGCCCGAGCGACGGCAGATCCTTTATGATCTCCTCCAGCTCGATCCTGGTGTCGTCGCTGGCGCTCGGCATGGCCTGCACCAGCAACCCTCCGGCACCCGTCGCCCTGCCGTCCTCGTCGAACTGTATACTCAGGTTGAACGCCGTGGGCGTCTGTTCCGAGCGCAGGAAGTAGTTGGCGAGGTCTTTCGCGATGCTCCGGTACTCGAGCTCCACCTGGCCGGTGTAGGGCACGTACGCCCCCTGCGGGAAGCGTGTCACCGAGAGAAAACCGTTTCCAATGAAGGGACCGGTATCGAAGCTCTCCAGCGGTTCATCCAGCTCGATGGAATCGTTCCTCAGATAGCCGCGCACCTCTCCATGCACATTGGACTCTACGGTGATACCGCCGACCGGACCGTCGCCCTGAAAGGAGAGCGACATGCGGTCCTGGCTCTTCATCTGCGAGGTAAGAAGCCCCGCGGCCAGGTATGAATGGCCGAGTAGCAGCGTTTCGAGGACGCCGAGATCGTGATTGGCGCGCATCTGGTTTATCAGTTGCGTGCCGTTGAGCACTGCCCCGCGTACCGATCCTTCGTTCAGAAGGAATACGTCCATGCCGTCCCGGCTTATCTCATCGAGATGCTGATTCAGCGTTTCGTCTTGAATTTCGTGAAGTCTCATTCGCCCTCAATGTCGACACTGACGTAGCCCGGGTCAAGCCCGCAGGAACCGATCACAGAAACGGTCATTGATGTCGAGCAGATCCGCCGGCAGCCGCTCGCGACATGGGTCTCGAGGTCGGCGGGTATGCGCGGATCATGCGCCTGGGCGATGCTCCCGCCGATACAGGCCTGCGTATCACTGTCGCCGCCGAGGGACACCGCGATTCTCACCGTGTCCTCCACGGTCCGCCCCTCG
>CAYOFA010000074.1:4217-5664 GCA_964402885.1 uncultured Spirochaetaceae bacterium | reverse complement strand
CCGCCCCTCGTAGATGGAACCGACCACATCACCGACGGCTGCTGCGAGAATCATATGCATCCTCCCTCCTGAAAAGCTACTATGTAGGCGGCATTTCGTGAATGATCTGTTGCCGCAGACGCGGCGATTGGCGACGTTGTAGAGAGACACGACACCGGCCGAAAGGAACTGGATAGATGCCGCAGACCAATACCCTGACGTTTCACAACACATTCACCACACGACGCGAAGCCTTCGTCCCGCGCACCGCAGACACGGTCCGCCTGTTCACCTGCGGGCCTTCGGTGTATCGACGGCAGCATCTGGGGAACTATCGCACCTTCCTCTTCGAGGATGTGCTGCAGCGTTACCTCGAGTACCGGGGATATGACGTGCAGCGGGGCATAAACTTCACCGACGTGGAAGACAAGGCCATCGAAGAGGCCAAAGAGCGTGGCGAGACCCTGACCGAGCTCACCCAGCCGGTCATTGACGAGTTTCTCGATTCCGCACGCAGGCTCGGCATCAAGCTCCCCGACGGCGAGATACCCCGCGCCACCACGTCGGTCGAGGAGGCCGTGGACATCATAGAAACACTCGTTGAGCGGGGTCACGCCTATCACCACGACGGCAACGTCTATTACGATCCCCTTACCTTCGAGGGCTTCGGTGAGGTGTTCGGCCTCGATATGAGCAGGTGGCCCAAACGGCGCTACCGATTCTCGCGCGATACCTACGAGGGGCTGCGCTGGAACCTCGGCGACTTCATCCTCTGGCACGGCAACCTCGAGGACGACGGGTTCTCCTGGAACACCCGCCTCGGCCGTGGCCGACCGGCGTGGAACGTTCAGGACCCGGCGATGATCTCCCGCGTGCTGGGCTACGAGATCGACATCCACTGTGGAGGCATCGATAACGTCTACCGGCACCACGACTACAATCGCGCCGTCATGGAGGGTGTGACGGGAACTGAGTTCTGTCATTACTGGATGCACGGCGAGCATCTGCTGCTCGAGGGGCGAAAGATGTCGAAGTCGACGGGTAACGTCATCTATCCCTCCGACCTCTTCGAGAGAGGCTACAGCCCCGAAACAGTCCGCTTTTCTCTGATTTACGGGCACTACCGCAAACGACTGAACATGACGGACAAACGCCTCGAGGAGCGCAGCGCGACACTCGAGAAGCTCCGCGACCTCGCAACACGCACCACGGCACCCATCAGGGCATCCGCGGCCCGTGCCGCACGCCCGGAGTCAGAGGCGCACCGCAGTGACCGGATCATCGAGGAAATACCGCGACAGTTTGCGCTCAACATGGACAACGATCTGCAGCTCGGGCGAGCGGTCGACGACCTCATGGGAGTGCTCGAGCACATCCTCCGCCGCGGCAAAACCTACGGACTGAGCGCCGACCAGGCCGCCCGCGTGCGCACGCACCTCACGGGCGTGGACAGCGTGCTCGGGGTGAT
>CAYOFA010000074.1:0-4117 GCA_964402885.1 uncultured Spirochaetaceae bacterium | reverse complement strand
TCCTCTTCCTCCCGCTCGGTCGGACGCGCGTTCTCCCGGACCTGCGTCCCGGCGTTGTTCCCGCGCTTCTGCAGCGTCTCTGCGAAGCTCGCGAATGTCCGGCGCGCGTTGGCGAAGACGCTTCCTTCGGGGTACTCACCCGAGCTCTCGTCGTACTCACCGGCGGTCCACCCGGTAAGCTGCTCGATCCCCTCGGCGACCGTCGATACCGCCCAGACGTTGAAATCGCCGCGGTCGATGGCCTCTACGACATCTTCGCGGAGCATGAGATTCTGCTCATTGCTCTGCGGAATTATCACGCCCTGGGATCCGTCGAGGCCCCGCAGACTGCACACATCGAAGAATCCCTCGATCTTCTCGTTTATGCCCCCCACGGCCTGGATCTCTCCGTGCTGGTTCACCGATCCCGTCACCGCGATGCTCTGGGAAATCGGAGCGCCGGAAAGAGCCGACAGCAGAGCGTAGAGCTCCGCACTCGAGGCGCTGTCGCCTTCAACTCCCTGGTAGCTCTGTTCGAACACGACCCGCCCGGACATACTCATGGACTCCGTGCGGCTGAAGGTGTTGGAAAGATAGCCGGTGAGGATCAGCACACCCTTGCTGTGTACCGGGCCGCCGAGCTTTGCCTCACGCTCGATGTCCACGACACCGCTGCGACCGGGAGCCACGGTCGCGGTGATCCGGTTCGGACGCCCGAAGCTGTAATCGCCGAGACTGACAACTGCGAGCCCGTTTACCTGTCCGACCCGTGAGTCGGCGGTGTCGATGAGGAGCGTTCCCTCGTCGATGAGCTCCTGGATCTTCATCTTGATGAGATTCGAACGATATACCTTCTCCTCGAGCGCACGGTTCACGTGCTCGGCATCGACCTGCTGCGCCCCGGCGTCCGACGCCCAGAAGCTCGCTTCCCGCAGAACGTCGGATATGTTGCCGAACTCGGTGGAGAGTTTTTCCTTGTGGTCCGCACGCCGGGCCGCATACTCGAGCATCTTGGCTGCACCCTCCCGGCTGAAGTGAAGCAGGCCCTCGCGCTCGCAGTAGTGAGAGATGAACCCGATGAAGTTCCCGGTGTTTTCATCGCCGGCGTCCATCGTCACATCGTAGTCCGCCTTTACCCGGAAGAGCTCCTGGAAATCGTCATCGTACTTCTGCAGCAGATAATAGATCATCGGTTTGCCGATGAGGATCACTTTGAGATTCAGGGGGATCGGCTGGGGGCGCAGCGTTTTGATCGACATCAGGCCGAGCTGCTCCTGCCCCTCCTCGATGCGCAGCTCCCCGCTGCGCAACGCACGCTTGAGCGCATCCCAGCTGTAGACGTTTCGAAGGACGTCCTCAACCGGGAGTACCAGAAAGCCGCCGTTTGCCTGCAGCAGCGCACCCGGCTTGATCAGGGTGAAGTCGGTGTTCAGCGCCCCCATCTGCATCTCTTTTTCGATGCGACCGATGAGGTTGTTGTAGTTTGGGTTGAGCTCCACGACCACCGGGGCGCCGGAGCGCCTGCTGTGGTCCACGATGACGTTCACATCGTATTTCTTGAAGAACTGCTCCCGCATCGCCTCGATCTGGCGCTTCACCTGCGGGTTCATCTGGCCCTGCTGTTCCTGCTGCCCCGCCGACTCCTTGAGGGTTTCGACATTGTCGAGGATGTCCTGCTGCATCTCGTCGAGGTACGCGCAGACCGTCTCGTTCCCTTCGTACTTCTCCCGAAGGTCCTCGAACGGCCCCTCTATGCGGTTCTGCACGACCTGGCGGTCGAGCTCGTTCACCTTTTCGCGTGCCTCCCGGTCGAGGCGGCGGTAGTCTTTCTGGAGGTTGCGGATCTCCTCCTGGAGCTCCTGTCGCTTCCGCTCGATCTCCTCGCGCTCCTCCTGCGGCAGTTGCTGGAGATCCTCATCGCGCAGCGGTTGCCCGTCTTTGACCGGGACCGCCGCCGTACCCATGACGGTCGACTGCAGCACGAAGCCCTTTTCCTGCGCCGTTTCCTGAATCTTGCGCGAGATTTCCTGGCCGCGCTCCTGCACATCGCTGAGCGCCTCTTCGCGATGCCGGCTGTACTCCTCACCCTGGAAGACACCCGGAATATCGCGCTCTACGACCTCCCGCAGATGCTGCATGTCGGACTTGAACTCGTTTCCCTTGCCCGAGGGCAGTCCGACTGCGCGAGGCTGATAGGGATCCTGCAGATTGTAGACGAAGCACCAATCGCGCGGTGTGTCCCGCTCCGCGGCAACCCGCTCGAGATACGACTCCACCGATGTCATCTTCCCGATCCCCGGCGGACCGGAAACGTAGATATTGTATCCCTTCCCGTCCACCTGAAGACCGAACTGAAGGGCCTTCAGGGCCCGATCCTGGCCGATGATCTCACTGATCCGGTCCGCGTCCCGTGTAGACTCGATACTCAAGTCGGAGGGGTCAACGTGGCGCCGTGCCTGCTGTGCCGTCAATTTCATGTGAAGTGCCTCCCTTATTGTAACAGTGAGCGGACCGCCTGCCGGTTGCGTTCGTTGCGATGGTCCTGCCCGTCCTCGGCATACATCGCATCGATTCGGTCTTTGTGCGCCTCCACGACCTTGAACCGGACCATCTTCATGCTCGAGTTGATCATCTTGTTCTCCTCGGTGAATTGATCCTCGAGGACCTGGAAGGTGGAGGGGATCCACTGGGAGGGGAACTTGCGCCGGTAGGCCGGATCTTCCTCGAAGCGGTAGAGCTCCCCGCGAAGCTCATCGAGCAGGGAATCAGCGTCGGAAATGCCACGCTCGGCGATACGGGCTCTCACCTTTTCATCGTCGAGTGTGATCAGAGCGCCGGTGTAGCGGTTGTGGTCGTTGTAGACGAGGGCCTGGTGGATGAGTTCGGAGCTATTGACGATGGCCTCTTCGATTTCTTCCGGGGAATACTTCTCGCCGTCGGGCGAGATGAGCAGCGCCTTCTCGCGGCCGACGACGTACAGATAGCCGTCCTCATCGAAATAACCCCTGTCGCCGGTCAGGAGCATGCCGTCCCGAAGGGTCTCGGCGGTGGCGGACTCGTTCCTGAAGTAGCCCTTCATCACGTTCTCACCGCGGATCGCTATCTGCCCGACATCCCCGACTGCACACTCCCCGCCGTCCTCATCGAGGATCCGGCAGTCAACGGAGGCCGCGACCCTCCCCGAGCTTCCGATCTTGTGCGCGTACGGGGTGTTCGAGGAGATGACCGGAGCCGCCTCCGTGAGCCCGTAGCCCTGGTAAATCGGCACACCGATGGCCTTGAAGAACTCCTGCTGCTTACGGTCGAGAAGTGCTCCCCCGCCCACGCAGAACTGAATGTTTCGTCCGAACGTCTGCCGAACCTTGCTGAAGACGACCGCATCGGCAAGCTTGTAGGGGAGATAGTTCTTCAATCGCGTGAAAAAGGGCGGCTTGTTGTGCACATCACCGTAGTAGGCAATTCCGGCGGCGACCCCCGCGTCGAAGAGCTTCTTCGCCACACCGCCCTTCTCCGCAACACCCTCCTTGATCTTCTTCATGAAGTTTCCCGTCAGGGCAGGTACCGTAAGCAGGAATACCGGCTCGGTTTCCTTCAGATTGGAAGGGATGTTCCGGATCGTGGCCATTCCGCCGCCCCTGGCGTCCACGAAATAGATCTGTATGCCGCGGGGAAGTGCCGCGTACAGACCGACGGTGTGTGCGAAGGAATGGTCGCAGGGAAGAATCAGAAGCGTGGAATAGCCGCCGTGGGGTACCTGATGGAGATTCACCGAATCATGCACATTCACGTAGTAGTTCTTGTGCGTCAGCATGATTCCCTTGGGGTTTCCCGTGGTCCCGGAGGTGTAGGAGATGGTGACGACGTCGTCTTCGGAGATCTCCTGCGCAAGCGCGGAAAGCTCCGGCTCACGGGCGCCAAGCTCCCGGCGCCCCTGCTCGAGCAACTCCGGATACGAAAAGAGCCGCTCGCCCCGCTTCAGTCCGGTGGCCTCCTCGATACGACCGAGCGTATCGCCGTCGTCGTCGAGGCACAGCAGCATCACCTCGTTCTCGAAGTCACCGAAGACTTCGGTGACCCTGGAGGCGGTATTCGTCGAAATGACGATCAACTTGCTCTCGGAATGGTTCACGCGAAACGG
>CAYOFA010000073.1:12072-15957 GCA_964402885.1 uncultured Spirochaetaceae bacterium | reverse complement strand
CGCTTCCGTCGGGCACGGACCGACTCCGTCTTGACAACCGTATCGGGGTATGATACGATCCGTATTCGTCACTACGACCGAGGAAGCCGGCGCATGACGCCGGTATCGTGGGAGCCCTGATTTCGGGGCTCATTCAGAAAAGAGGAGGAGCGTATGATAACGTTTCGAAAATTCCTTGCCTTGAGCATGGTGTTGGTCCTGAGCGCATTCGTGGTATGGGCCGGGGGCCAGGAAGAGGCTTCGGGGGCTGCTGAGCCTGCCGAAGAAGAGGAAATGGAAGGGTTCGACTGGAGACGCTACGAAGGGGATGAGATCCACTTCCTGGCGAACAACAACCCGGTCGGACAGCTCATCGACAAGTATGCTGACGAGTTCACTGAGCTTACCGGCATCGAAGTGACGGTCAGTCTGTTCAGCGAGCAACAGTATCGCCAGCGACGTCAGACCGTCTTCCAGGCCGGAAGTGACGAGATCGATGTGTACATGACGCTGGTCTCCCGCCAGGGTATGCTCTTTGAGCGCGCCGGGTGGTACGAGCCCCTCATGCCCTTCGTGAACAACGCAAACATCACGTCTCCGGACTACGATTTCGGCGACTTCGGCGATGGCGTTATCGACTCGAAGACGGTCAACGGCATCCTCACGGGTATTCCGGTGAACATCGAAGGTCCGCTCCTCTACTACCGTACCGACATCTTCGAGGAATGCGGCCTGGAGCAGCCTTCGAGTCTCGAGGGTCTCGAGGACATGGCGGCGGAACTGGCCGAATGTCGACCCGACATGATTCCGTGGGCCAGCCGCGGTCTCGCACCTGCGCTTCCCTACACCTTCAGCAACTTCCTGCACAACTTCGGTGGCGAGTACCAGGATGCGGACGGCATGTCCAATCTTTCCAGCCCCGAGGGCATTGCTGCGATCGAGCTCTACGCGAGGCTGATGCGTGAGTACGGACCCGACGGAGGTATCAACTACTCCTTCCCGCAGCTTACCGCGGTGAACACCAACGGCCAGGCGGCTATGGTATTCGAGTCAAGTAATGAGTTCGGGAAGGTCATGGAGACTGAGGCGCGCCTCGACGACACCGACGTCATGGTTCTGCCTCCGGGACCCGCAGGCAGCACACCGGTGGTTATCGGTTGGTCGCTGGCGATGTCACCGTTCTCTGCCAAGCAGAACCAGGCATGGTATTTCATTCAGTGGGCAACCAGCAGAGAGATGCAGGTTCAGCTTGCTCTCGACGGCCTTGCCCCGCCGCGCGACTCGGTTTGGGAGTCTCAAGAGTTCCAGGACTGGCTCGTCGAAGCCGATGTGCGGCAGCAGTGGGCGGACGGGCTTTCAGGCCTTGCAGCCGACGGAAGCTCGGTTCTTGCCCCCCAGATCGTCCTGCAGCCTGAAGCACGGGAGATCATTGGTGACGCGGTCGGCTCCGTGATTCTCGGGGAAGCCACCGCCGAAGAGGCCGCTGAGTCCGCAGACGAGCAGATCAACAGGCTCATCGAGCGAGAGCAGTAGGCGGCTTGACGGATATTCGATCGCTGATCGAATGAAACGATCCTGATAACCATGAGCCCGGCAGGCTGGTGCTCGCGCGCCGGCCCGCCCGGGCTCATCTTTGAGGTACGGAATGAGTGCTCCCACAAACATTGCCGGCAGGAGCAGGAACCCGATCGTGCGATTCTTCACATCGCCGTTCGTCTGGCTCATTGCCCCCGCCGCCACTTTTCTCGTCCTCATGATAGCGTTCCCGCTCGGGTACGTGCTGTTCATGAGTACGCAGGACTACCTGATCGGTCTGCAGGGGAGACCGGTCGGGCTGCAGAACTACGTGGATATGCTCCAGGACCGGGTGTTCTGGATCGGCCTGCGGGTGACCTTCTCCCTGTACTTCATGTCGCTTATCGCGCAGCTTCTCATCGGCCTGTGGGTCGCAATGATGCTGAACCGCGCCTTCGTGGGCGCACGAGGGCTGCGTACGATTCTGCTTTCGCCACTGGCGATGCCGCCGGTCGCGGTCGGCATGATGTGGCTCATCCTGCTCGACCCGGCGTTCGGTCCCGTGGAGTATCTGTTGCAGGTGCTCGGGCTGCCTGAGATGCTGTTCCTCGCGTCACCGTCGCAGGTCGTGCCGACGCTTGCAGCCATCGATACCTGGCAGTATACGCCGCTCATCGTGATCATCCTGCTCGGCGGGCTTCAGTCCCTTCCCGAGGACCCCTACCAGGCTGCGATCATCGACGGCGCCACGGCGGTGCAGCGGTTCTTCCGCATCACGCTACCGTTGCTGCGTCCGGCCATCGTAACCGCGGCGGTGCTGCGCAGTATTGATCTACTGAGATTCTTCGACACGATCTACATCACCACGCAGGGCGGTCCGGGGAATGCCTCGACGACGCTCAACATATACGCATACAAATCCGGCTTCGTGTTCTTCCACATGGGGTACGCCAGCGCGCTCATGATCGCCCTGTTCCTCATCGTTCTGGTGATCGTCTTGCTGCTCTCACGGTTGAGGAGGATGGGACAATGAGCATCGTATCGGGAAAACGCAGCACAAAGCTGGCCTTCCTGGCCAATTCCGCGATCGCCCTGCAGTACATCATCATCGCGCTCCTCATATTGTTGCCGGTGGTGTGGATGGTCACCTCGAGCTTCAAGCCCTCGGCTGAGGTAACGAGATATCCCCCGGCGCTCTTCTTCGAGCCGATCTTCGATAACTACGTGCGCCTCTTCGACACGCTTCCCTATGCGCTGTACACCATGAACAGCGTGATCGTTGCAGGCGGGTCGACGATATTCGGGCTGCTCCTGGCGGTGCCGGCGGCCTTTGCCGTCTCGTGGTACAAGTCGAACTGGCCCGCCTCCGTCTCACTTATCGCGCGGATGGCGCCGGGCGGACTCTACCTTCTGCCGTGGTACATCATATTCAACGGCATGGGCCTGCAGGGAAGCTACATAGCACTCATCCTCACGCATACGGTCATCACGATGCCGATCACCCTGTGGATCATGTCCTCCTTTTTTGACGGGATACCGCGGGACGTGCTCGAGTGCGGTCTCGTTGACGGCATGAACATCATGGGTGTGATCAGGCGAATCGCCATTCCGCTTGCCGCGCCGGGGATGGTGGTGTCGGTCATCCTTACCTTCATCCTGTCGTGGAACTACTTCCTGTTTGCGCTGGTGCTCTCCGACATCGGTACGACGCCACTTACGGTGGCTGCATTCCGCTTCGTGGGTGAAGGCGTAACGGACTGGGGCATGTTGATGGCGGCAGCCACGGTGCTTGCACTTCCACCGCTGGTGCTCGCCTTCCTCGTGCAACGCTGGCTCGTGCACGGGCTGACATTCGGAGCGGTGAAGGGCTGAGGCGCGCGGGCGCCCGTCGGCCGGGGCGGCCCGGCCGGCGCATGCTACCAACGGAGGCACTATGAGATTTGCAGATAAACGGATCATCGTGACGGGCGCCGGCCGGGGTATCGGCAGGGCGATTGCACGCCGGTTCGCCGAGGAAGGTGCAGCGGTCGCCATATGTGACATAGACCGAACGACCGCGGAGACGACCGCCGGCGAGATCAACGAGGCCGGCGGCACGGCCCTCGCGGTCGAGCTCGATGTGCGCTCGAGCGAGAGCGTGCGGGCGATGCTGGATGCGGTTGTGGCCGAGTGGGGCCGGGTCGACGTGCTGGTGAACAACGCCGGCATCACCATCGCCAAGCCGGTGGTGGAGTTCACCGAAGAGGAGTGGGAACGCACTCTCGATATCAACCTCAAGGGGGTGTTTCGGTGTTCTCAGCTCGTCGCCGTGCAGATGATCACGCAGGGCGGGGGAAAGATCATCAACCTCTCTTCGGAATCGGGGAAGACCGCCAAGCCGAACTTCACGAT
>CAYOFA010000073.1:9284-11972 GCA_964402885.1 uncultured Spirochaetaceae bacterium | reverse complement strand
TACGAGAAGAACACCGAGTACTACGGGCTCGGCTGGCTTCCGACACTGGTCTCCGCCCTGGGGCCGCGCTACTCGATCCCGGTGGGCGTCCACCTCGATCACGGACAGAATATCGAGGCGGTGGAGGAAGCGGTCGACCTCGGTTACACGAGCGTGATGATAGACTACTCCACGAGGCCGCTGGAGGAGAACATCAAGGCGACGAGCCGGGTGATCGCGGCCGCCCGAAATCGGGGAGTATCCGTTGAGGCCGAGCTCGGCGAACTGCAGCGAAACCAGGGCGCAGGCGCGGGCGGCTCGGCCGGTGGCGGCGCCGGAGCTGCGTCGGCTGCGGAGAACCTGGTTGATCCCCGCCACGTGGAGCAGTTTCTGAGCGAGGCGCCGGTCGATATGCTGGCGGTTGGAATCGGGAACGCCCACGGCTTCTACAAGGGTACGCCCAATATCCGCCTCGACCTGCTGGAGGAGGTGAACAGGGTGTCCGGCGGTACCCCGCTCGTGCTCCACGGAACCACCGGCATCCCGCCCGAGACTGTGAGGGCGTGCATCTCCAACGGCATGGCCAAGATAAACTTCGGGACGGCCGTGCGTGTGGGGTTCATCGACTACCTCATAGGCGGCGGCAACGGCGACTTCGAACACAAGGGGCATATCTGGCGCCTCTGCCGCTATGCCAAGGACCGGGTCAAAGAAGATATTCGTACCATCATCCGCCTGACCGGGAGTGCGGGACGTGCCTGAGGACTGCCGGCGCATATGAGCATCGGGAGCATCGTCCTGCTGGCCGCTCTCTATACGACGGCGAGCTTCGTGCAGGGTCTCACCGGATTTGCCTACGGGCTGATTCTCGTGCCGGTGCTCTCGCTTCTGTTCACCACGCCGGCGCAGGCCGTCGGCATGACGGCGGTAAGCGCGCTGTTTCAGATCACCTATAACTATCTCCTGCACCGCGAACACGTCGAGTACCGGCGAATGATGCTGCTTGCCGCGGTTGCGATTGCCTGCATTCCGATCGGGGCTGTCGTCCTCTACTCCCTGCCCGAGGGTACGGTGCTGGCGGTGCTTGGCCTCGTGGTCATAGGGCTTACCGTCGGCAGCATGGTCATAGCCTCGGGTGCCCGTGCGGTGCTCGGACGGCGCGACGTCGCGCTGGGGTTTACCGCCGTCTCGGGCGTGGTCGCCGGGGCATTCTCGACACCCGGTCCCATCATCGTGGGCTACCTCTACGCCACCGATGAGAACCGTATGCGGGCGAAGGCGAACGCGCAGTTCTTCTACGTCCTCGTTACCGGCATCATCATTGCGGCCCACGCGGTGGGTGGAGGCGTGAATCGGATGACCCTCCTGTACTCGCTGCCCTTCGCGCCCTTCGTTCTGCTCGGAACGAAGCTGGGGGCGGTGTTGTCGAAGCGACTGCCGGTAGACACGTTTCGCATCGTCACCGATGTGTTCCTCATCGGTATGGGACTGTATCTTTTTGTAGGAGGGTTCTTCTGAGCTCGCGGGATACCGTCGACATCACCCAGCTCACCGAGAGTAAGCGACGGGTGATCACTCTGCTCCGTAAGTGGGGACCGCAGACCAAGGCGAACCTCGCCAGGCACGGGCGCATGGGGTGGGCGACGGTGGTGAAGGTCATCAATCAGCTCACCGACGACGGTCTGATTCTGCAGACCGGCACCACCGACGACACACCCAGAAGCCGCGCCAACCTCTACGGTTTGCGCACCGACCGCCCGCTGGCGGTGGGCATCGACGTGGAATACAAGACAACGAGGCTGGTGCTCACCAACCTCGCCGGAGCCGTGCTCGGCGCGACGATGCATCCGACTCCCGTCGACCCGGATCCCGGAGATACCGCACGGTTCTTTGAAGGTGCCCTCGCCGAGTTCTGTACCGAGCACGATATCGACTCTTCGGACCTCGCCGGGGTGGGCATCGGCATCCCGGGGATCGGATTCCCGACGCGGTCGCGCAAGGAGAACGAGTCCGAAGCACGGAGGCTCGAAGAGGTCTTGAGCGCGCGCTTCGACACCCTCGTGCGCATCGGAACAAACACCCACTCCTACGCCGCCTTTGAGAAGTGGAGCAATGAAACCTTTGCCTCGAGCGATTTCGCGTTCTTCTCCATCCGCACGGGCCTCGGCACGGGGATATTCCAGAACGGTCAGCTCTACGTCGGCGTTCACGGGCTTGCCGGAGAGGTCGGGCACATGAAAGTCGGACACGGCGCGCAGTGTCGATGCGGGGCCTACGGGTGCCTCGAGGCGGTGGTGAATCAGCGGCATCTGGCCGAGCGGTACCGCCACGAGGTGCTCGGCGACCCCTCGTGGTGTTCCGATGACGATCCCCGCTGTCTCCACGCCGGGCTGAGCGACCTCTTCTCCCGCGCCGCAGAGGGCGAGGGCGCGGCGCGGGAGATCATCGATGCCTTCGCGCGATATCTCGGCATCGGGATCGCCCACCTCATCATCGTCCTCGACATCACCAACATCCTCATCAGCGGCCACTTCGGCCCCGATGGCGATGCGGTCATCCCCACGCTTCGCGAGGTGGTTTCCGCGGAGCTTCTGCCGGATATCGACTTCGACCTCCGCTACGTTCCCCTCGATCCGACCGGGCACACCATGGGCGCCGCGTTGCTGGTGCTTCGGGATTTCTTCGTCGACATACCGACGCACTGACGCC
>CAYOFA010000073.1:7887-9184 GCA_964402885.1 uncultured Spirochaetaceae bacterium | reverse complement strand
AGCGGCAGGGCGTACTCGGCGAACATCGGCGTGGTACGAAAACGGTCTGCATCGATGTAGGTCCCGGGAAGGGCTCTCTCCACATTCGCGACATCCTCGAGGGGAACGAGGACCGGCTCGCTTCGATAGGGTGATGAGGAGACCCGTGAGAGGGCGACCATCTTACCGGTCTCGCCGTCGAGCGCGGCTCGCACGGCGAAGGAGCCCGCGTCTATCGCTTCCCGCCGATCGATCTGCGATACGTTGGCGCGACTCACGCGGCCGATGAGCCCCGGCTTCTCACTGCGCGCCCGGATATCGAGGCGATCACGGATGAGGCCGGCGAGGTGCATCGAGACGTTGCCCGGCAGTGCATGGCCGAAGGCGTCCACGGCCGCGCCACTGCTCTCTTGCACGAGCGCCGTGCCGTCGGGGCCGGTGAGCCCTTCGCTTGCGGCAATGACGAAGCCGCGGCCGCGGTTCCACTGGTCGCGCACCGTATCGAGAAAGCGCTCCTCGTCGAAGGCGACCTCGGGAACGAGGACCATCTGCGGGCCGGCCTCGGCGATCTCCCAGGCAAGGTCGCTCGCTGCGGTTAGCCACCCGGCGTTCCGGCCCATGACTTCGAGGACGGAGACGTGGATGTCGAGGGCTGCCACGTCGAGGGCGAGCTCCACCGCGGAAAACGCATAGAACCGCGCGGCGCTGCCGAAACCTGGGCTGTGATCGGTTGCGGCGAGGTCGTTGTCGATGGTCTTGGGGATCCCGATGACGCCGACATCGTCGGTGAGACGGGAAACCTTGAGGCAGGTGTCCATCGAGTCGTTTCCGCCGTTGTAGAGAAACACTTCCACGCCATGTTTTTCGAGTGTTTTCAGGATCGCGGCGTGGTCCTCGTCCTTCACCTTGTACCTGCAACTCCCGAGCGCCGAGCCCGGCGTCCGTGCCAATACCTCCGTATCCTGCGCGCTGAAGTCGGTCAGGTCCACGAGGTCACCGGCTATCACGCCCTCGATACCCCGGCGAGCGCCGAAGATCCTCTTTACCCGTGGATCATTCCGGGCCGTGGTGATGATACCGGCAAGTGAGGAGTTGATGACCGCGGTCGGCCCGCCGCCGTGCGCGACGAGCAGGTTGCCCGACATTATGCTTCTCCGTTCTTTCCGGCCCCGCCCCGCTTGGCCCCGTTCCCGGCGGCGGCCGTGTACCCATCAATAATCTTTACGAGGTCGGCAGGATCGAAGCCGATGGGATCGGTGAAGCGGGTCAGCGCGACGAGCCCGCCGTCTATCTCCGGGACAGCGCCGATTTCCGCCGC
>CAYOFA010000073.1:1362-7787 GCA_964402885.1 uncultured Spirochaetaceae bacterium | reverse complement strand
TCAGGAACTGACGGGACGAGTGGCACTGGTAACCGGCGCGGGTCGGGGGCTCGGATACGCCGCCGCCGATGCGCTCGCGCGCTCGGGTGCGCGCATCGCCGTCGTGGATGTCTCGGAGGAGACCGCACGTCGGGCCGCCGGGGATTTCGACGCGATCTCCGAGGCCGAAGCCTACACGCTCGACGTTTCGGATGCGGCGGCGGTGTCCGCTACCGTAGAAGCTGTGGCCGAGCGCTTCGGCACCGTGGACATTCTGGTGCACTGCGCAGGCATCTCCCGCGGCAGCACGCAGAAAGACGAGGAGGGGAACTGGCTGCCCATGGAGTCGGTCCCGGAGTCCGACTGGCACCAGGTCATCGAGACCAACCTCAGCGGCACTTTCTTCATGGACCAGGCCGTCGCGAAGCTCATGATCGCACAGAACCGCGGGCGTATCGTAAACGTAGCCTCCATGTCGGCCCTCGTGGCCAACAAGGGGCTCGTCGGGCTCGGCCCCTACTCGGCATCCAAGGGCGGCATCGTGTCGCTCTCGACGGTGCTCGCGGTGGAATGGGCGCAGTACAACATCACGGTCAACTGCATCAGCCCCGGCTATATGGCGACGGAGATGGGAAAGCGCTCACAGGTGATGCCCGGCTTCAAGGAGCTGCAGCTCGATAACACGCCCGTGCGGCGCCTCGGCGAGCCGCGCGAGTTCGCCCGCGCCGTGCTCTACCTCGTCTCGGACGACGCAGCCTACATGACCGGCCACAACATGGTCCTCGACGGCGGGTATACCGCGTGGTAGGGGGGGGCGGCGCGTCGGCGGGGGTGATGGGGGCCTGCTGCTCCGCCGGCACGAGACCCGGCCACCCGCCTCACAGATTCCCCCCGATCAGCGCCACCCCGAGCCCGATGAGTGCGATGTCGGTGAGAATCCGGAAGCGCGCAACGGGTACGCGAAACGAGACCGCCACGCCGAGGTGTGTCGCCAGATAGATGACCGGTATGAAGGGAAGGCCCCAGGCAAGGGTCCACCAGGTTACGTTTTCGGCTGCGGCGTGGATGACGATGGCCACCGCGGTGGTGCTTGCAAAGAAGAGCTGCGTGTTTGCCTTGGCGCGCATTCTGTCGGTGTCGCCGGCGTAGAAGTAGGCGACCATCGGAGGGCCGGAGGTGGAGAAGGCGCCGAGCAGCAGTCCGGCGACCGCAGCGAAGGCGGCGCCCACGCCGCGAGTCTGCATCACCAGGACGAGACGCGACTGTGCAAACCACGCAAAGAGGGTCAGCGCGATGATGACCGCGCCCAGGATGATCATCACGACATCGGCGCTCACGCTCTCGAGAAAGTAGGCGCCGATGGGCACGAAGGGATAGCTCAGAAGCGCGAGCGGCAGCACGCGACGGTACTGGCACTGCTTTCGATGAAGCAGGAAATTGATGAGCCCCACGGCGATGCCCACCGACAGGACCATCCCCACGGCGGTTTGCGGCCCGAACATGAGCGCGATGAGCGGCACGGCGATGAGACCCATGCCGAACCCGGTGAGGCCCTGAACGAAGCTCGCCGCCAGGTAGATGGCGGCGAGCAGCAGGATGGTCGTAGTCGTCATTGCTGGTAACGTCGCGGCCGGCGCGCGGCCCACCCGGCCGCGGCCCGCGTGGCCGGGGGCGCTCGCCGGCCCGCGGATGCCGGCCTTACTCGGGGCTGTCCTTCACGCCGCCGATGGACAGGTGCTTGGTTTCGAGGAAGGCCTCCATGCCCTCGACGCCGAGCTCACGGCCGATGCCGCTTTCCTTCATTCCGCCGAAGGGTGCATTACTCGTCGACGGTACGGCGTCGTTTAAGCCGATCGTACCGGCCTCGAGCATCTCGCCGATGCGCCAGGTGCGGTTGAGGTCGTTGGTGTAGGCATAGGCGGCGAGACCGTAGCGGGTGTTGTTGGCCTTTTCGATGGCCTCGGCTTCGGTGTCAAAGGCGACCACCGGTGCGACCGGGGCAAAGGTCTCCTCGCGCATACAGGCTGCGTCGTCGGGAACGTCGGCGATGACCGTGGGCTCGAGGTAAAAGCCGTCCTTGCCCTCGACGGCTTTGCCGCCGCACATCACACGTCCGCCGGCCTGCTTCGCGTTCTCGATGTGAGTGAGGGCGTTCTGCAGTCCTTCCTCGTTGACCACGGGGCCGATGTCGCTGTCCTCTTCGAGGCCGTACCCGACGTTCAGCGCCTTCGTTCGTGCAACGAACTTCTCGAGGAACTGCTCGTAGACCGAGCGCTCGACGTAGATCCGGTTCGAGGCGATGCAGGACTGGCCGGTGTTGCGGAACTTGGTGATCAGAGCTCCTTCGACGGCGAGGTCGAGGTCGGCATCCGCGAACACGAGCACCGGCGCGTGGCCGCCGAGCTCGAGGGAGAGATGGGTGACCTTCTTCGCGGACTTCTCGATGAGCTGCTTTCCGACCTCCGTCGACCCGGTGAAGCTGATCTTGCGCACCGCCGGGTTCTCCATGAACTCGTCGACGATTGGCGCGCCGGGCCCGGTGATCATCTGAAACACACCCTTCGGGATGCCTGCTTCCTCGAAGCACTCGGCAAGCTGTATCGCGCAGAGCGGTGTCTGCCGGGCGGGACGCAGGATTGCCGTGCATCCCGCGGCCAGCGCGGGCGCGGCCTTGCGCACCGAGAGCACGAGGGGGAAGTTCCAGGGCGGGATCAGGCCGACCACGCCGATCGGCTGCTTGAGCACGAGGTGGCGCTTGCCGTCCGCCTGGTGGGGGATGATGCGTCCGTAGCCGCGCCGGGCCTCCTCGGCGAACCAGCGCAGGTGGTCGATCGCCACCTTCACCTCACCGCGGCTCTCGCGGAGCGGCTTGCCGTTCTCCTGTGTAACGGTCTTCGCGATTTCCTCGCTGCGTTTTCCCAGACAGTCGGCGACCGCGAGCAGGTAATCACCCCGCTTCATGCCGGTCGTTCGTCTCCAGGCGGGAAGAGCCCGCTCGGCCGATTCGACGGCCTTCTTGGTGAGCTCCCGCCCGGCCGATGCGACCTCCGCGAGGGGTTTCTTCGTACCGGGGTCCACGACGGTGAACGTTTCTCCCGTCTCGACCCACTCTCCGTCTACATAGAGTTTCTTCGTATCCATACGGTGCTTCCTTTTGTCGTGCTCGTGTTCCCGCTACTTGGGAACCTTTTCCCAGTCCTTCAGAAACGTATCGATGCCCGCGTCGGTCAGCGGGTGATCGTAGAGCATCATGAGGATGTCGTAGCTGAGGGTGATGACATCCGCTCCGATGAGCGCCGATTCGACCACGTGTATGGGATGCCGCGCGGCGGCGACGAGGAGCTCGGTTTCGAAGCCGTAGTTGTCGTATATCTGGCGGATCTGCCGAGCGAGCTCCATGCCCTCGGTGGAGACGTTATCCAGCCTGCCGACAAAGGGGCTTATGTAGCTCGCACCGGCTTTTGCCGCAAGCAGCGCCTGAGAGGCGGAGAAGGTCACCGTCACGTTGGTCCTGATTCCTTCGGCGGTCAGACGCTTCACCGCGACCAGACCCTCCTTCATGATGGGAACCTTCACCACGACGTTATCGGCGATCTTGGCCAGGGTGCGTCCCTCGTCGACGATGGTGTCGGCATCGAGGCCGACCGTCTCGAGGCTGACCGGACCGTCCACCATCTTGCAGATCTTCGGGTAGAGCTCCGACGGATTCGCGCCGGTTTTCGACACGTGGGTGGGATTCGTGGTGACGCCGTCGAGCATCCCGAGGCGTTTTACGTCTTCGATCTGCTGCAGGTCTGCGGTATCCAGGAAGAATTTCATACTCGTGCTCCTTACTCAATGCGTGTTGCTTCTCACCTGAATCCGGGAGGTGCGCGGGTCTGTTTCCCGGGCGCACTCTTGACAATCTGATTCCCTCGCGGTAAGAAGAACCTAGAATTAGTTTCTTATTGTAAGAAACCATTGTCAACGCGTCAATATTCGGAGGTTGGAACAGATGAAACACGGTGCACTCATGCATACACCCGATGACGATGTAGCCGTCGTGGTGCAGGACGTTGCACGCGGCACCTCGGTGCAGGCGGTTACGCTCGAGGGTGACAAGATAGCGACTGTGGACGCAGTAGATGATGTTCCGCTCGGTCACAAGATTGCCGTGCGCGATCTCGACGCCGAGAAGGATGTCATCAAGTACGGACGCAGCATCGGACGGGCGACGCAGCCGATCAAGGCCGGCGCGCACGTCCACACGCATAACATCAAGAGCAAGAGGTGGGCGTAATGGCACAGGATCTACAGCTTACCGGATACAGAAGAGAGAACGGTCGGGTCGGTGTCAGGAACTATGTTGCCGTCATCCCCGTGGACGATATTTCGAATGCCGCCGCCGAGGGCGTCTCCTATCTCATTCGTGATGTCATGGCGCTGCCGCATCCCTACGGGCGGCTGCAGTTCGGAGAGGACCTCGAGCTTACCTTCGACACGCTGATCGGCACCGGGCGGAACCCCAACATCGCCGCAGCCATCGTCATCGGTATCGAGCCGAAGTGGACGAAGCGCATCGCCGACGGCATTGCCGAGACCGGCAAGCCGGTGGCCGCCTTCGATATCGAGCGAAACGGTGACCTCAAGACCATCGAGGCCGCATCACGGAAGGCCAAGGAGTTCGTGCAGTGGGCCTCAGAGATTCCCCGTGAGCCCATCGGACTCGGCGATCTCATGGTGAGCGCCAAGTGCGGCGAGTCGGATACCACCCTCGGTCTTGCCTCGAATCCGGCGATCGGCCGCGTCTTCGAGCGCATGCTTGCCGAAGGCGCCACCGCCATCTTCGGCGAGACGAGCGAAACCACCGGCGGTGAGGACATCATCGCCAACAACGCGATAAACGACTCCGTCAAACAGGAGTTCCTCAAGACCTTCCAGGATTACCAGGACTTCATCATCGGCACCGGTGCGGATCTCCTCGGCTCTCAGCCGACGGAGGGCAACATCCGGGGCGGGCTCTCGACCATCGAGGAGAAGGCCCTCGGAAACGTCGAGAAGATGGGGCGCAACAAGCTCACCTCGGTGCTGAAGCCTGCGCAGGCGCCGTCGGGGCCGGGGCTGCACTTCATGGACAGCTCGAGTGCTGCCGCGGAGATGGTGACGCTTGCCGCGGCCGGCGGTTCGGTGCTGCACTTTTTCACGACGGGGCAGGGGAACATCATCGGTAACCCCATCATCCCGGTGATGAAGGTCACGGCAAATCCGCTGACCATCGAGACCATGAGCGAGCACGTGGACGTCGACCTCTCGGCGATGCTGCGCCTCGAGATGAACCTCGACCAGGCCGCGGATTCCGTGCTCGATGTAATGGCGCACACCGTGCGCGGACGGCTCACCGCCGCAGAGGCGCTGCGGCACAATGAGTTCGTCCTGACCAAGCTCTACCGGAGCGCATAAGGTGCACTGCGGTCCCGCGTCGGTCCGGCCGGCGCGGGGTGCCGTGCAGTGCTGTCGCTGATGGCACGATTCACCGTTCCCTACGGAAAAGAGTCACAGACCTTCGATCTGCCCGACGCGTGGGACGTGCACCGCGTCATGCCGCATCCGGTGGAGCCCGTTGCAGAGCCACGTCGGGCCGTCGAGGCGGCCCTCGAGGCGCCGGTCGGCGGGTTCTCCTGGAGTGAGGTGAGGCAGCGCGGTCACAGGAGTGCCGGCGCAGCCGTCGACGGCGCAGCTTCCCCCGGCGGACCCACCGTGGCCATCGCGGTGAACGACAAGACACGACCGGTGCCCCACGGGGAGCTCCTGCCGCCGCTGCTCGCGCGGCTCGAGTCGCTCGGGATCGCACGGGACCACATCACCCTCGTCATCGCGACCGGCACGCACCCACCGATGCGGCAGGATGAGTTCACGGCAATCCTCCCGTCGGACGTCGTCGAGCGTTACCGGGTCGTCTCACATGACGTAGGTGACGAAGACAACCTCGCAGACCTCGGCACCACGAGCCGCGGAACACCGGTGCAGGTGAACCGGCTCTTCGTCGACGCGGACGTTCGCGTCGTCATCGGGAACATCGAGCCGCATCAGTTCATGGGCTACTCGGGCGGTGTGAAGAGCGCGGTTATCGGCCTCGCCGGCCGTGAGACCATCAACACAAATCACGCCATGATGACCCTCCCCGGGGCCATGCTCGGTCATTTCGAAGACAACCCTGCCCGCCAGGACGTGGAGGAAATGGGGCGGATGCTCAGGGTGGACCTGGCGCTGAACGCCATTCTGAACGACCACAAGAAGATCGTGCAGGTGATTGCCGGAGAGCCGACCGAGGTGATGCGCATCGGCATGCCGCGGGTGCGTGAGCTCTACGTGGTCGAGGTCGATGAGCCCTTCGACTTCGTCATTGCCTCTCCCGGTGGGCATCCCAAGGACATCAACGTCTATCAGGCCCAGAAGGGGCTGGCCCA
>CAYOFA010000073.1:0-1262 GCA_964402885.1 uncultured Spirochaetaceae bacterium | reverse complement strand
GTCGGCATCATGCCCGTGGCAAACGCGACCATTGCCGGCGTGGGCGATGCGGGCGGTGCGAGCGATGCGGGCGGGGAGAGCGACGAATGAACCGCCGGCCCCTTCGCAGCTACGATGTCCGTGAGCGAAACGAGAAACTGGTTCTCAGCCTGATCCACGGTACCAGCGGGATCTCGCAGTCCGAGGTCGCAAACATCACGGGGCTCAAGCCACCCACCGTGTTCCGCATCTTCTCCCAGCTGCAGCAGGAGGGGATTATTCGCGAATGCAGCCCGGCCCGGCCGGCCACCGCCGGAAAGGGGCGAAAGCCCGCATTCTACTGTGTCGTACCTGAGAGCCTGTACATCATCGGAATCGACTTCTGGTCGGGCTCGGCAGCCGTGGTGGTCTCGGACTTCTCCGGCGAGGCGATCTACAGTGAGGTCATCGAAACCCCGCCGGACATCGAGGCCGAGGCCGTGATGGGAGAGATCTCGGCACTGGTGCGTCGCGCGACCGAGGCCTCCGGGCTGAACCCGGAGAAGGTGCTCGGAATCGGGGTCGGCGCGCCGGGGATCGTGGATATCGGGACCGGAACCATCGTGCGATATCCGAGAATCCCCGGCTTCGACGGCTATGGCGTTTCCGCTCGCATCGAGGGGGAGTTCGGATGGCCCGTGCATGTTCACAACAACACCGCCGTTCTCGCCCTCGGTGAGTACCGCTACGGGAGCGCAGCGGGCCACCAGTCGGTGATGACCTTTCTCATCCGTTCGGGCGTGGGCGGGGCGTTCCTGCAGGACGGTCGCGTGCTCACCAACCGCGGGCGCACGGTGCTGGAGGTCGGGCACATGGTGCTGGACCCCGACGGGCGCGAATGCGCTACCGGATGGAATGGATGCCTCGAGAGCTATCTCTCCGAGGGTGCGGTGGAGGCGGCGCTGCGGACGTGCGGATTCTCCTCGCTTTCGGCGTTCGGTGAGGCGCTTGCCGAGCAGGGGGTACCGGTATCGGAGGCCTGCCCGGAGCTCGGTGAGACGGCGCGACGCTTCGCGCAGGCCGTGCACTCCCTCTCGAATCTGCTCAATCCCGAGTCCTACCTCATCGTCTCCCGCCACCGCTGGCTCTCGGAGTTTCTCGCGGCCTCACTCGACAAATACCTCGGTTCCGACGCACCCGGTCTGAGCGAGGGGGCGGCCGCGGTGCTCCCGCAGACCTACGAACCGCTACGCGCCTGCCACGGCGCCACCGATCTCGTCCTCGACCGCTTCTTCGCCCGGGAA
>CAYOFA010000072.1:0-15965 GCA_964402885.1 uncultured Spirochaetaceae bacterium | reverse complement strand
GACGGCGAGTATCGTCAGATGATGCTGAGCGTGCGCGAGCTCGAGAAATCCCAGTTGCCGGCGAGCTCCCAGACCTGGGTGAGTCAGCATCTGAAATACACACACGGCTATGGCCTGGTGATGTTGCCGGTGCACGAAGTGCTCGAGCAGGGCGGACCGAAGCTGCTGATCAGGGGGATCCCGCCGCAGGTGGAGGTCGAAGGAATCGAGGTGACACGCCCGGAGATCTATTACGGGGAGCTAACCACCGACCACGTCTACACCAACACCTCTCAGCAGGAGTTCGATTACCCTTCGGGGGATGAGAACGTGTACTCGGACTACGAAGGTGAGGGCGGCGTCGTCCTCGATAACTACGTCAAGCGGTTCATGTATGCGTGGAAGTTCGATGGGCATCGCCAGCTCTTCTCCGGCTATTTCGACGACGACTCCCGCATTCTCTTCGATCGGCATATCACCGAGCGCGCGCGCAAGGTCGCGCCCTTCCTGCTCTTCGATGAGGATCCCTACCCGGTGCTGACCGAGGACGGGCGCATCAAGTACATCATCGATGCCTATACGGCCTCGGCGAACTATCCCTATTCCGAGCGTTACGGCGGGTCCGTGGGGAAGTTCGGGGGCGCAAACTACGTGCGGAACTCGGTGAAGGTCGTGGTCGACGCCTATGACGGATCGATGCAGTTCTACGCGATGGACCCCGAGGACATCATCCTCAGCACCTACGACCGCGTATTCCCCGACCTCTTCACGCCCTTCGAGCAGATGCCCGAGAATCTGAAGAATCACATACGGTATCCCACGGACTACTTCAGGCTGCAGGCGGAGATGCTGCGGACATACAACATGACCGACGTCGCCACCTTCTATCAGCGCGAGGACGTGTGGGAGCTCGCCACCGAACGCTACCGGGGCGGGTTTCAGCCGGTGCAACCGTACTACATCATGGTGGAGTACCCCGAATCCGATCGGCTCGAGTTCGTGTTGATGATTCCCTTTACGCCCAAGAACAAGAACGTCATAAATGCATGGATGGCCGGACGCAGCGATATGCCGAACTACGGTGAGCTGACGGCCTTCACTGTGCCCAAGGGCGTGGAGGTGCTCGGGCCTCGCCAGATGGAGGCGCGAATCGACCAGGACGCCGAGATGTCGCGAACCCTGAGTCTGTGGAGCCAGCGGGGCTCGGACGTGATCCGGGGGAACATGCTGACGGTGCCCCTGTTCGACTCCGGACGCCTCTACATGCTCTTCGCCGAGCCGATCTTTCTCCAGGCAGAGAGCGCTGAGCTGCCGGAGCTCCGCCGCGTCGCGCTGGCCGACCAGGATCAGGTCGTCTGGGCGGAGACCTTCGATGCCGCCCTGCAGTTGCTCGTGGGCGAGCTCCAGCCGTCCGCGATACCCGGCGAAGTGGCGCCCGGCGAGATGCAGGCGGCCATCAGCGCCGAGGCACGCCGGCGCATTAGCAATGCGGCCGACGCCTTCGACACCTACAAGCAGGAGCTTTCCGAGGGGAACTTCGCCGCCGCCGGCGAGGCGCTCGAGGAGCTCAATACCCTACTCGAGGATATCACCGATACGCTCGGAGGCGGGGCGGCGGGCGCCGCCGGCACCTCGGGCGCCGCCGGCGATACCTCCGGCACCGAAACGGAGCAATAACCATGTCGCAGAAACAGGAAAACAGTGACCGGATTACCGTGCAGGTCGCCGGCGCGAAGTCGAACGACGTCGGAAAGGGGATGGCCCGCCTGACCCGGCCTGCATTGAACAGCCTGGGAGTGGAGGAGGGCCGGATCATCGAGATCAGCGGCAAGCGCACTACCGCTGCGGTGGCCCTCCCGCCGTACCCGGAGGACGAAGGACTCAACATCATTCGGCTCGACGGGCTGCAGCGTGCCAACGCCAACGTGAGCATCGGTGACTCGGTGGAGGTAGCGGTGGCGGATGTGAAGCCCGCCCGCAGGGTCATCATCGCACCGGCGCAGGAGAACGTGCAACTCTCCGGTTCGGGAGACGCGCTGCTGCAGACCCTCTATCACCGCCCGCTGGTGGCGGGGGACATCATCTCCACCTCGGTGTATCGACGGAGTCCCGGCATGGACCAGGGGCTGTTCCCCGACGACATCTTTCGAAGCTTCTTCGAGCAGCGCACCTACGGTCTGTTCGAGATGAGGCTGCTGGTCGTCGGGACGAGTCCCCAGGGAATCGTGCAGGTGACCGAGGATACCGAAATCGAGCTCCGTCCCCAGTATCAGGAACCGGAGGAACCGCGGAAGATCGATGTCACCTACGATGACGTGGGCGGAATCGGTCACACCGTCGAACAGGTGCGCGAGATGATCGAGCTTCCGCTGAAGCATCCCGAGCTCTTCCAGCGCCTCGGTATCGACCCGCCCAAGGGAGTGCTCCTGCACGGCCCGCCGGGCACGGGAAAGACACTGCTTGCCCGTGCGGTCGCGAATGAGGCCGACGCGCGCTACTTCACCATAAACGGCCCCGAGATCATGGGACGCTACTACGGTGAGAGCGAGGAACGCCTGCGAAAGGTCTTCCAGGATGCCGAATCCCAGGCGCCGGCAATCGTGTTCATCGACGAGATCGACTCGATTGCTCCCAAACGCGGGGACGTCTCCGGCGAGGTGGAGCGGAGGGTCGTCGCCCAGCTTCTGGCCCTCATGGACGGGCTCGAGCCCCGGCAGCATGTCGTGGTGATTGCCGCGACCAACCGCGTGGACGATATCGACGAGGCTTTGCGCCGCCCGGGCCGCTTCGACCGGGAGATCGTCATAAACGTGCCCGATTACGGCGGGCGCCGGGAGATCATGGACATCCACACCCGCGGCATGCCGCTCGCGGAGGGGGTCGACCTCGACGAGCTGGCCCGCGTGACATTCGGGTTCGTGGGTGCCGACATTGCAGCCCTCAACCGGGAGGCGGCGATCGAGGCGCTGCGGCGCAATCTGCCGCAGATCAACCTCGACGAAAATGAGGTCCCGCCGGAAGTCCTGGAGAAGCTCGAAGTGAACCAGGACGACTTTCTCAATGCGCTCAAGCGCATCCAGCCCTCGGCCCTGCGGGAGATCATGATCCAGGTGCCCGACGTGGCCTGGGACGATATCGGCGGACTCTCGGAGGTCAAACAGCAGCTGCGCGAGGGCATCGAGATGCCCATCAAGGATCCCGACGCCTTTCGCAACCTCGGGATCCGGCCACCGAAGGGCTTTCTCTTCTTCGGTCCGCCGGGAACTGGGAAGACCCTGCTCGGTAAGGCGGTCGCCCACGAGAGTGAGGCAAACTTCATCTCCGCCAAATCGTCGAGCATGCTCTCCAAGTGGTACGGGGAGAGTGAGAAGCAGATCTCACGTCTCTTTCAGCGCGCGCGACAGGTGGCGCCGGCTGTGGTGCTCATAGACGAAATCGACTCCCTCGCCCCGCAGCGGGGAGCCGGATTCGGCGAGGCGAGCGTCACCGAGCGCGTGGTGAACAGTCTGCTCGCGGAGATGGACGGCCTCGAGGAGCTGCAGGGGGTGGTCGTGATCGGTGTAACCAATCGACCGAACCTCCTCGACCGCGCGCTGCTCCGGCCGGGACGCTTCGACGAGCTCGTCTACGTCCCGGTTCCCGACAAAGAGGGCCGAAAACGTATTCTCGAGATACACACCTCCGACATGCCGATTGCGGACGACGTCGACCTCGACGATCTCGCGGGGCGAGCCGAGGGCTATACGGGCGCCGACCTCGAAAACCTCGTGCGAAAGGCGGGCCTCGAAAGCCTTCGTGCCGGCGGCCGGGAAACCCGGGAGGTCAACAGGGAGGCATTTGAAAAGGGCCTGCAGGGGTCCTGGCCGTCGGTCACCCGTGAGACCGAGGAAGACTATCGCAAGATAGCCGAAGAGCTCAAACAGGAACGTCCTCAGCGCGGGCGCATCGGCTTCACCGCGCAGGAGTGAGCCGATAGGATAGGGCATGCTACGGCTCGAGGCCGCGCTCGGCGGCTGACCGGACGGCCGGCGCCGCCCTCGGCGGCCGCGTGCTCGGCGGCCGCTCGCCCTGAGCTATTTCTCGTCGTCGTCGGTGTGCTGTTTCGCTTCGGGTTTCGCGTCGGCGTTGCGTTCCGCCTCCGCGCCCTGGGCTTCCTGCTCCTGGGTCTCCTGCTCTTTTTGCTCGCCCTGACCGTTCTTGCTGATGCCGAGAAGCTCCAGCACCTCGTCGGCGTTCAGTTGCTCGCTCTCTATGAGCTGATTGGCCAGTTTCTCCAGCCCCTCGCGATTGGTGTCGAGGGTCGATTTGGCGCGATCATAGGCCTCGTTGAGAAAGTGCTGAATCTCGTGATCTATGAGCTGTGCGGTATGCTCGGAGAACTCCCGCCCGCGCGACAGTTCTTCGCCGAGGAAGACGTTGCGCTGCTCGCCGGCGGAGGCAAGCGGGCCGAGCTTGTCACTCATGCCCCAGGCGGAAACCATCTGGCGCGCAAGCTTGGTGGACTCTCTGAAGTCGTTCTCGGCCCCCGTGGTAACCGAATTGAACATCAGGTCCTCGCAGGCACGCCCCGCGAGCATCACCGCAAGCCGATCCTGCAGGTACTCCTTGCTGTAGAGGTGTTTGTCTCCCTGGGGCAACTGCATCGTCACGCCCATCGCCTTGTCACGGGGAATGATCGTCACCTTGTAGAGGGGATCAGTGTTGGGAAGCATCGCGGCGACGAGCGCGTGGCCCGACTCATGATAGGCGACGATCTTCTTCTCCTCATCGCTCATGGTCACGTTGCGTCGTTCGAGTCCGAGAATCACCTTGTCCCGTGCATCGGTGATGTCGTCCATGCTGATCTTCTTCTTCTTCGCACGCGCCGCGAGGATGGCGGCCTCGTTCAGGAGATTCTGCAGATCGGCACCGCTGAACCCCGGGGTTCCCTGGGCCACTTCGTGGAGATTGACATTGTCCTCCATGGGGCGCTTTCGCGCGTGGATGTGGAGGATCTCCTCGCGGTCCTTGACAGTGGGGAGGTTGATGATGACTCGGCGGTCGAATCTCCCGGGTCGCAGTAGCGCCGGGTCGAGGATGTCGGGTCGGTTGGTGGCTGCGAGCACGATGGTGCTCTCGTTGGGCTCGAAGCCGTCGAGCTCGGAGAGAAGCTGGTTGAGGGTCTGCTCGCGCTCGTCGTGACCGCCGCCGAGACCGGCGCCGCGGTGACGCCCGATGGAATCGAGCTCGTCGATGAAAATGATGCTCGGGGCTTTCTTCTTGGCATCCTGGAAGAGATTCCTCACACGCGAGGCGCCGACGCCGACGAACATCTCCATGAAGTCGGAGCCGCTCATGCTGAAGAAGGGAGCCTCCGCCTCACCCGCAATGGCGCGCGCCACGAGCGTCTTCCCGGTGCCCGGAGGACCGACGAGGAGCACGCCCTTGGGAGTCTCCGCGCCGATCTCGACGTAGGCCTCAGGATTCTTCAGGTAGTCAACGATCTCCATGACCTCGGTCTTTGCACCCTCGAGGCCGGCCACATCATCGAAGGTGGTCTTGGTGTGCTCGGTCTTGTCGTAGAGCTTGGCCTTGTTCTGCCCGACGTTGAATATCCCGCGACCCTGAGAGCGCATGTTCCGGTAGATCGAGAAGCCGATCCACACGAGAAGCAGCAGCGGCAGGAGGTTGAAGAGCACACCGAGGAAGGAGACGTCATCTCTTGGCGGGCGCGTGTAAATGGTGACGTCATTGTTGCGCAACAACTCCATTATGCCCGTGTCTCCGAACGAGGGCACGTAGGTGACGAAGGTCGATCCGCCGGGGATCGTTTCCCCCGCATCGGTCTGTACCGACTGGCTGAACTCTCCCTCCACGTGGTTGCCCGAAATGATCACCTGACGGACATTCCCCTGCTCCACCTGCTCGCGGAACTCCGTGTAGCTGACGTTCGGCTGCGCGCCCCCGTTTGTGAACACGGTCGTCAGAAGGGGCAGCAGAAGCAGCAGCGGGAAAATGATCATGAACCAGCGGCGGTTTCCGGGGCCTCCGGGGAATTGTCCCTGGTTGCCGTTCTCATCGCCGCCGTTCTGACCGTTGTTCTGCCGTTTGTCCCTGTTATCCTTATTACCGTTCATGCATCCTCGCTTATTCCCCGGCGTCGGTACCGAAATGTGACCGCAGCGACGCCTCGTAATCCTCTCCGAGATCGGAAACGCCGGCATAGGCCGGTGCGTCGCGGATAACCTCGGTCTTCAGGCTGACGCTCACTGCACGATCCTCCCACCGGATGCCTTCCACCCAATCGGGGGAGACGAGCACCCGCTTGCCGGGCAGCAGTTTGTGTGAATCGACCACGAGGTAGCGCAGGCGCCAGCTTTCGTATTCCGCGAGGAAGTCATCGACATATCCCGCGGAGCCGTCGACACCATCGACGGCGTACCCCATGATCTCTGCGCAACTGCGCAGTCGCTGTTCACTCCGGTCAGCTTCGTGCGGGGCCGGGAGATCCGGTCCCTCGCCCTCGAGCGGGGGAAGGCCCCGCGCGTATGCGGCCGTGGCCCAGATGTCAGGGCCGGCCCAGTACGGAGTGAGATTGTAGTACTGAAGAAAGCGTTCCTCTTCGCGTCTCGAAACGGGCTTTCTGAGGTCGATGCTGGGACTCCCCTTGATTTCCTCGACCGTCAGGTCGACGTGAATCCGGCGGGACTGTCCATCGATTGCCTCTACCGACGCGGGGCTGAGCAACACCTCCTTGCCGAAAATAAGGGGCCCGGTCTCCACGATGAAATACCGGACGACCCATCGCTCATCGTCAAAATAGACGTCTCTCACATGGCCGATATCGCCATCGGTTGCATGAAGAGACACTCCTTTCAGGTCGGAGAATGAGAATATCATAACGTCCTCTCTAATGTAATAACAGGGTGGGCCCGAATCCAGTCCGTCCCCTGGCCCTATGCGGTTTCGAACGGGAGGACGACGGCCACACGGGTTCCTTCGCCGCGAACCGATTCGATATCCACGGTACCGCCGAACGCAGTCACGCGTTCACGAAGCGAGAAGAGACCGAAGCCCTCGTCACCTTCGAGATCGCTCGGATCGAAGCCGACGCCCGCATCGGAAACCGAGAGCTCGGCGTGCGTCTCCGCCGCCTCCATGCGTACCGTCACAATGGATGTGTGTGCGTGCTTGACGACGTTGAACAGGAGCTCCCGAAGGGTCCGAAAGAGGAATCGGCGCGCGGGGTAGGGGAGGTCCTGCTCACCGAGGTGGTCCTCGAAGGAAATATCGAGTCCGTGGTTCTCACTGAAATGATCTATCAGCCAGCGGCTCGCGGTGCGCATGTCCTGCTCTTCGAGCACCGGCGGGCTGAGCTCGGTGATGATGTTGCGGGTTTCCTCGAGCATGCGCTGGTTGAGGCGCCTGACCTCCTGGAGCTCGGTGCGCTGACTGTCGTCCACAGCGGTGTGGGCGAGCAATCCGAGCTTCATGCCGGCGCTGACGAGTGTTTGCCCGATCAGATCGTGGAGATTCGATGCGATGCGGCGGCGTTCGCGTTCCTCGACATCCTCGAGCTGGGAGGCGAGGGAACGCAGTCGTTCGCGGTTGCGCCGGAGCCGCGTCTCGATGGTCGCGCGTACTTTGTTCTCGGCCTTCAGCGAACGATTTGCTGCCTCGAGTTCGGCTGTGCGCTCCTCGATCAACTCCTCGAGGCGGTTTTCGGTTTCCTCAATGGCTTCTCGCTGGAGCGCGAGCTCCGCTTGGCGCACCCTGAGCTCGGTCGTCAACTCGTCTTCATCGCCGTCGGTTCGGGAGGTATCCTGTTGCCGCACCAGTGACTCGGCCTGTGCGCGAAGCTGTTCGAATCGTACATACTTAGACATACACCTATTTCATGGTGCCTGTGCGCAGCTACTTAGACAATAGACTCTTTGGAATATGTGCGCTCACGTCGGGGAGAATTATCCTATACTAGAGTTATGGATTTCTTCAGGGATTTCTACATCGGCTTTGCAGCCAGTCCGGGAGAGGTGGCGCTGGTAATTCTCCTCATCGTTGCCTTCATCGGCGCGCTCGTTGCGACGTTTGTGATCCGCTCGCGCCGGGAGACGGCTGTGCGTCGGCGGAGCGCCGAGGAGGCGTATCAGGAGCATCTGCAGGCGTTCTCACTGACACCGTCGGACCTGGCTGCGATCGAGCAGATGGCGCTTCATCTGGACGCACCCGAGCGCAAGTATCTGCTGCTCGTCAGTCAGGGCATCTACAACTCCTGCGCCGAGCGCGCCCTCGAGGCCGGTGAGCTGAGCGAGCAGCAGGTTGCAGCTCTGCGCGTGAAGCTCGGTTTCGCCGGAAAGCAGACTACCAAGCCGCCGGCATCTACGACGGAGATTCCCGTCGGAGCAGCCGTCCTCCTCCGCAAGAAGGAGGAGCCTCCCCTGCAGGCGCGCGTCCTCGCGCAGGAACCGGACTCCTTTCTCGTCGAGCATGACGAGGAGGCCGAGATATTCACCTACGGGACCGCGCTCACCGTTCTCTATCAGACCAACGCCGGTATCTATGCGTTCGAGTCGGTGGTCGAGGGGCGCGAGGGTTCGGTCCTCTACCTCGCTCACGACGAGGAGCCGAGTCGCATGCAGCGGCGGGAGTACTTCCGACAGAACGTCGACTTACCCGTCTACGTGCGCCCCACCGGCTCCAACAGGAAGCCGATCGCGACGCGATTCATCGACGTCGGCGGCGGCGGGGCGAGCCTTCGCAATCCCAGCCCCAAGTTCGTCCGCGGCACGGACCTCGAGCTGACCTTTCACCCCGACAGCGACGCCCCGCTGAACCTGCACGGGCGCGTGGTGCGTACCTCACGGCAGGGGCGGGTGCTGCACCTTAAGTTCGAGAAGCTGCGTGAGTCGACGCGCGATAAGATTTTCGGGCTTCTGTTCCGCGCGCAGCGATAACGGCCGGCCGCGGCCGGGTTCCCCGGCCGGCGACGGCAGCCGCCGGCGTCCATCGCGGCCGCCGGCTACTCGGGCATTCGCGCGCTCTTCTGCACGTAGGGGATCTCGATCGGCTCGTCGTTGAGCGGATGCGACTCTTCTCCCACCTGTACGTACATCTCCGGCTCCGCATCGGCGCCGACCGCCTCCTTGCGAACGCGAATGCTTCCGGGCACGATCTCGAAGTGGAAGAGGTTCTGTCTGTGCACGATCTTGAACTCCAGGCGGTTCCAGCTGCGCGGCAGATCCGGATTCACGACGAGATGGTCACGGAAGAGATTGATACCGGCGAAGTTCTCCACGATGATGTCGATTGTCCCGGCCATTACCCCGCAATGGATCGCCTCACGCGTCGTTCCGCCCTGGGTATCGTAGATATCACTTCTGAGGCCCTCGACGAACCACCGCCAGGTGTCGTTGCGGTGGCCCTCGACGTAGCGCGAAATGGCAGAATGCACGATGTAGCTCAGCGTTGAGCCGTGACTGGTGCGGGCAAGGTAGTACTCGTAGTTGCGGGTGACGAGCGCGCGCTCGTCCTCTACCTGATATCCCATGAGCTCGAGAATGTGCTTCACCTGCCCCGGCGAGAGCAGATAGAAGGCCATCAGGGTGTCGGCCTGCTTGGCCACCTTGTATCGATCCGGTGAGTCGCCCTCCGCCTTGAGAATACGGTCCATGCGGCGGATGTTGTCGTAGCGGCGCCGGTAGTCGTCCCAGTCGAGCTCGGCGAGATCCCGGTAACCGGCGAACTGCGAGATTACGCCGTCATCGTCGATGACCACGGCCAGACCGCCGATGACCTGCCGCCAGCGCTCGATTTCACGCTGCTCGTCGAAGTTGATGCGATCGGCGAGGGCGTCGCGTGCGGCCCGTGGCTGATGTTCCCAGGTCTCGATGGTCTTGTGCAGAATCCACGCGGTCATGATGTTGGTGTAGGCGTTGTCCAGAAAGCCGCCTTCCTCGGCGTCCGGATACTTCTCGTGGAACTCGTCGGGTCCCATCACCCCCGCGATGTGATAGCGGCGGTCGGACTCGTCGTAGTAGGCCTTGCTTACCCAGAAACGACAGATTTCCAGCAGCATCTCGAGTCCCTGCTCCTGCATGAACTCCCGATCATTGGTGGCGTAGTAGTAACTCCATGCATCATATGCAATGGCGAGCGATATATGCCGCTGGTTTCTGCTCAGGTCCGGATCCCACCCGCCGGAGCGCGGGTTGTAGTGAAGCTCCTGAGATTCCTCCCCACCGTCGTCGGCAGACTGCCAGGGGAACATCGCTCCCTCGTATCCGTTGGAGCGGGCGAGCCGTCGTGCGGCGTCCAGGCGGCGGTAGCGATACATGAGGTGACCGCGAGCGACGTCGGGAAAGTTCAGGTTGTAGAAGGGCTGAACGAACAGCTCATCCCAGAAAATGTGACCGCGGTAGGCCTCGCCATGCAGGCCCCGCGCGGTGAAGCCGACATCCTGGGAAGCGCTGTTCGGCGAGGCGCTCGCGAGCAGGTGATAGGTGTGAAGACGGACTACGCGCTGGGCGAAGCGGTCGGGCTCGATGCGAACATCGGCCCGGTCCCACAGCTCGTGCCAGCGCTCGCTGTGTCTGCGAAGCGCCTCCTCGAAGCCTCCGTGGTCACGCCCCCGCTCGTCCACGAGGGTGCGCGCGTCAGCGGCGGGATCGGCGGAATCGCGGTCGCGCGAGGTGTAGATGGCAACGTATTTCCTCAGCGTGTAGGTATGGTCCTGCTCCGCGGTGAAGCGCAGCATCTCCGATATGTGCGCCTCGCCCCGTTCGGCCTCGCGGTTCGTCGTGACCTCCGCTCCGTCGCTCGAAACCGAGTGACGGGCGTGCATGTGAATGTCGATACCGGACTCGACCGTACGGGTGTGGAGCTCGAGGCGACCCTCGGCCTCGCGCGCGGACACTCCCTCGAGATGGCGCTTCGCGAGGTCCCGGTACCGCGGGACGCCGTAGTTCACGACTGTCCCGTCGAGCGTCGAGCGCAGCGTCACCGGTTTGTCGTAGTTCAGCGGGGTGATGCTGTACTCGATCGCCGCGAGGTGCGGCTCCGCCATGCTGATGAATCGGCGGGTCTCGATGCGTGTGCGGTGTCCCGCGCGATCGCGAATACGCAGCCTGCGCGTCACCACGGCGTTTCGCATGTCGAGGCTGTGCTCGTAGAACTCCACGCTGCAGCTGAGGATGCGGCAGTACGCCCCGTCTCCGATCTTGAGCTCGATGAGAAGCCAGTTCGGGATGTTGACGAAGTCGTTGTTGTAAATGGTGCGACCGTGCACCTCGGTGCCGAGTGTATTCCACAGGCCCGCCACATAGGTTCCCGGGTAGTGGATGTCGTCGTAGGCCACCGCCCCGCAGTACGCCCCGCGGCTTCCGATGTAGCCGTTTCCGACCGTGGTCAGTGCCTCGCGGAGCATCTCCTCTTCAGGCGCAAAGTCCCGGTACGCCAGTATCCACGCATCCTCCTCGCGACCCTCGTGGAACCATCGGCGGATGGCCTCCGTGGATAGCTCGCCGATGGCGGAGACGGTCATGTCGGCGCCGCTCTGCGTGAGAACGTCCTCGTTTCCGTCGCTCGTGACTCCGACGACCAGTCCGAAATTGCCCCGGCGGCCGGCCTCGACCCCTTCGGGCGCGGCCTCGACGATGATGCTCTCGCTCGGGAGAACCTCGATGTTCTCGGCGGCGAGCTCGAACCCGTCCGGCTCGGGCCGCACGGGAATGGCAAGCTCCATCACGTCGTTTCCGTCGATGATGGCGTCGAAGTGCTCGAGGAGGCCCGCCGCGTCGAGGACGTCGCGGCAGTTTCTGCTCGAGGAAACAAGTGCCGTGCGCACCCCGTTCTCGCGCATCTGCGAGAGGCGTTCCACCGCGTCGTCGGCGGGGCGCACGCCCTTTTCCGAGAGGAGCGTGCGGAAGAGCTCGTTCTTGCGGTTCGCGATACCGCAGACGGTTCGCCTGTCCGGAGGATCGGAGGGATGACCGTTCGGCAGGTGAATGTCACGCGACTCGAGAAAGGTCCGCACGCCCACATAGCGCTGTCGGCGGTAGACGTAGGGGAGATAGTCACGATGGTAGTCGAACTCCCGGGAGGTTACGCCCTCTTCGACTTCCCGCAGAACCTCGTCGAAGGAGCGCTTCCATGCCTCGAAGTGCAGCTCGGGCGTGCCCGATACCACGGCATGGAGCTCGAATACCGCACCCTTCCATATCTCCATTGTTTCTACTCCTTTGCCAGTGTGCCGAGGGCCAGAACGAGCACGTCGGGTGAGTCCACGAACACACTCTGCGGGGCAGCCGACTCGACGCGGCGCTTGAGCTCGTCGTCGGTGGTGACGAAGATGCTTCGCAGGTCCGTGCTCGTTCGCCCGACGCGTTCGACCATCGGTACGTCCGAGGAGGTGTCTCCGCAGACCACCGTCGGCCCGTCGAGCCCGAGGCCGATCTGCGCGTCGATAAAGTCGATCCCGTCGCCTTTGTTGAAGTCCCGGTCTCCCTCGTCTCGAGTCAGGACGATTTCGATGTCATAGCCGGTGTCTTCTATGCGGAATGTCTCGCCGTCGGGGTCGAGCTCGGCGACGAGGTTTCGGATGCGTTGGAGGAAGTCCTCCGAGCGCTCGTTCGGGACGCTTTCGTACATGTCCTGCCGTGCAACGGTGGACTCGCCGAGCTTGTACTGCACCGCCGACCCGATGAGGCCGAACTCTTCGAACTCGGGCGCCTCGAGAAGCGAAGATATGCGCGAGTTCAACTCCACGAGCCGCCGCCCCTTTTCCGCATCGACCGGCATCTCGTGCCGGCGTCCCTGCAGGTCCCTGAACTCGCGCCCCTTCGAGCCGGCGAGCAGAAACGCTTTGTCGGGCATCGTGGTGAGGTCGACGAGGCCGAAGTCTTCCAGTGGAGCGGAGGTGAGCACGACCGGGGTTTTCTCCCGCGCCCGCGCGAAGCGGGCGAGCAGGATCGCGTTGTAGGCCGATTGCACCGAGGAGCGATAGCGGCCGCAGTAGTTGTTCACGGTACCGTCGCGGTCGGTGATGAAGGCCGCATTCCGCGCCGGGCGGAGCAGATCCTGCACCGCCGACATCTGAGCCTGCAGGTCGGGGACGCGGTCGGCAACGTAGCGGTACAGTGCGTCCTCGCCGTGCTCGAAGAAGAACAGGTCCTTCTCGAGCTCGTCGATTTCGTAGTCGAGCACGATCTGTGTCTTTCGACCGCCCGGCTTGATGAGGAACTCATGGTGCCCGTCGTCGGTTTTCGTTTCCTCGAGAGCCTCGCAGGCGTTTCGCAGGCCGGAGACTTCTTCGAGCTTCACCGACCCGGCGAAGTAGAAGCCGACGAGCATGCGTCTCAGGGTAGTGGTCTTCTCCATGAGCTCATAGAAGTCTGCCAGAGTCTGCATAGATCGTCCTCAATAGCGCAGGATCGCTGCCACGGGCAGCGTCGTGGTGAGTGCCTCCTCCGGGTCGAGGTGGACGTCGGCATCGTTCATGAAGGACTTTACCGCGACGACGTCGACGAGATCCACATCGCCGGGCTGTTTCTCCCCGTGGACTTCCACGCCGGTGCCGTCGGCACTGACGCTTCCCCAGACCGACTCACCGGTGCGGACGAACACCGTCTGCACTCGTCCCTGTATGGCGGAAGATGTCAGCTCCTCCACGCCTTCGCCGGTTCGGCCGTGGCCGTGGAAGTTGTTGAACTGCTCGGCTGCCTGCCGGCGCCGTTCCCGGAACCGGGGCTCGATGCGCTGCCAGACCGCCTCCCGCAGGGCGTCGTCATCGAGGGAGTTCGGATTGGTGGCAACATCCTCGTCAACCAGGGCGCGGTAGCGGTTGTGCGTACGGTATATCGGCAGAACGTACTCGGTGCCGGCCAGTACCAGAGGCTCTTGAGAACCGTTGAGGTACTCGGAGACCGAGCGCTCGAGGCGCCTGAGGTAGCGGTCGATATCCCGGTTCAGCTTCTCCTCGGCGGTCGCATGGGCGTGGATGGCCGTGGCCTGTGCCCCGTGTTGGGCCGGCATCCGCTGGCCGGTCTTGTGCGGCGTGTCGAAGTCGTCGTATTTCAGGGCGTCCTCCATGCCGTCCGGCATTCCGGGGACGTCCACAGGGTGAACCGAGTAGCGGTTGCCGTGATAGAGGCGACTTCCGCCGAGGCCGACCTTCAGCGCGTAGAAGTCCGCATCGGCGAGCAGCAGCCGAAGAATCGGCTTGAGGTGGAACCGCGGTCCGCCTATCACCTGTTCCTCGACCTCGAACGGCACGTTGACCACGCGGAACACCTGCGGAGAGACGAAGATCGCCAGTGCCCGGTCCTGGTTTTTCCAGACCTCCGGGTCGACGGCGTAGTCTTCCACCGGCTTCAGGAAGCTCTCGATGGCGTGTTCGGAGGTCCCCAGGCTCGCCAGCTCCTCCCTGGCCCGCTTCACGATGTTCTTGAAACGGGTGGGATTCTGCCTCGTCTCCTTTCCTGCCTTTACCGTCGGCATATAGAGCGACAGATGAATGTCGCCATCGGCGAGTGCAAGTGTCTCTATGTCCTGTCTGTTGATGAAGGGCATGCGCTTCTCCTTAGTAACTCTCGACTGTCAGATTCTCATCGTTCACGGCGACCACGCCGTCGGTGTAGAGTGCCGACTCGTAGACCGCCTCCTGCTCGGTGCGGCTGTCCACCTCTCCGCTGAGGCTCACGACGCCGTCCTCCACGCTCACGGTGATGTTCTCCATGTCTACGAAGCTCTTTCGCTCTATGGCATTTACGATGTCTTCGGCAATTCGCTCGTCGACGACGTCGTCGGTCGGCACGACCGCCAGGCGGTTCTGCACTTCCACGACGCCGCTCACATCGGAGGCCAGGTCCTCGGCCCGCACCTTCTTCCAGTACGACTCGACGGTGCCTTCAATGGTAACAATACCGCCGATCGTGGTAATCCGGATGTCGGAGGCGTCTATCTCGGAGTTCCACTCCAGGACGTTCTCGATGCTGCGGGATATATCGCCGGCGTCGCTTCCCGGCGCCTCGGCATCGACCTCTATGTTGTTGACCACGTCGATCACACCGGTGACGCTCCACGCATCGGCCGCGGCCGCCTCCTTTGCGGAGAAGTTCTCGACGGTTCCCGAGAGGGTAACCACACCATCGTCGACGGCAACATTCACGTCGTTCTCGTCGACGCGATAGTCCCACTCGAGCTGATTCCGCACGTCGGATCGGATCTCGGCGCGGTCCGCCTCGGCGCCGGCCGGGGGCTCGATCTGCAGGTTGTTGGTCACCGCCTCGACGCCCACGGTGTATCGGGCGGCCTCCTCGGCCTCCGTGTAAGCAAGCCAGGAATCCACCGTACCGGAGAGTGTAACTTCTCCGTCCTCGACCTCGATCGTCACGTTCTCCCGCTCGACATCGGCGTTGCGCTCGAGGGAGCTTGCAATATCGGCCTGTACCATCTGGTCGGTCACCGACTCTCCGGTGGAAACCTCGATGTTGTTTATCACCACCGACACCCCTTTCACGCCCGAGGCGATCTCCTCGGCACGCACCTTCTTCCAGTAGGAATCGACGCTTCCGCTCAGAGTGACCGTGCCGTCGGCCGTGGTCTGTACGGTGATGTTCTCGACGTTCACGTCTTCGCTCAGCTCGAGGGCAGTCTCGACGTTGACCCGTGTGAAGACGTCACGTGATTGACTGGCTGTTTCGGTGATCTCGAGGCGGTCGTTCACCCATTCGACACCGGTGACGGACCAGGTCGTCTCCACCGCGGCGTCGCGCTCGGAGAAGCTGCCGACCTCTCCCTCGAGGGTGACCGCTCCCTCGTCGACCGAGACGGAAATCTCGGCGGCGTCTACGCGATCGTTCCAGAACAGTTGATCTATGACGGCTTCTTTGAGCTCCTCGTCGCTGCGCGTCGTCGTCTCGCCGGCGGTCTGCCCCGAATCGGACTGTCCGCCGGCGGTCACCGCCGCAACGGGCAGGATCAGAAGCAGTGCTATGAGTGTGCGTTTCATG
>CAYOFA010000071.1:5111-16147 GCA_964402885.1 uncultured Spirochaetaceae bacterium | reverse complement strand
GGAAGCGACGACACGCGCGTCTACTTCTTCCTCTCTTCGGACCTTGCAACGCGTACCGACGCGGTGTCGGGTTCCGGCGCCGCCCGCGGTGACCCCGCGTCCCGCCACCCGGCGCTATCTGATCGACTCGTAGCCCCCGGGCACGCCGTTCGGTGAGAGCACGATCTGCCACAGCTGATTCTTCCGTGCCCGGAAGCCCGAAGCCGAGGAGAGCAGGTAGTACTTCCACATGCGGTAGAAACGATCACCGTAGCGGTCGCGAAGCTCGGGCCACGCGGCCTCGAAGTTGTCGACCCAGTGCATGAGCGTGGTGTCGTAGTAGGCGCCGAAGTTGTGCCAGTCCTCGAGTACGAAGATCTCCTCGGCGGTGGAGGTAATCTGCTTTGCGGATGGTAGCATGGAGTTCGGGAAGATGTAGCGGGATATCCACGGGTCGCCCTGCTGCACCGATCGGTTTCCGCCGATCGTGTGGAGCAGGAACAGGCCGTCGTCGGCGAGGAGCTTGCGCACGGTTTCCATGAAGGTGCGGTAGTTCTTGACGCCCACGTGCTCGAACATCCCGATGGAGAAGATGCGGTCGAATGTGTCGTCTATCTCGCGATAGTCCTGCAGCCGTATGTCCACCGGCAGATCGCCCTTGTGCTTATTCGCGTAGTCGACCTGCTCCTGCGAGACGGTCACGCCGACCACCTCGCAGCCGTAGTGCTCGGCCATGTAGCGGGCTGCACCGCCCCAGCCGCAGCCGATGTCCAGCACGCGCATCCCCGGCTCGAGCCCCAGCTTGCGCGCACAGAGGTCGATCTTCGCCTCCTGGGCCTCATCGAGGGTTTCGGCGTCCTTCCAGTAGCCGCAGCTGTACGTGAGCCTGGAGTCGAGCATGCGCTCGTAGAGGTCGTTTCCGATGTCGTAGTGGCGCTCGCCGATGGTAAACGCTCGCCGCGGGCTCTGCAGATTGACGAGTTTGGCGCGGATCACGTCGAGCGCGAGAATGCGGGCGACCATCTTTCGGTCGAGCCCGGCCTGCAGAACGCGGGTGAGCATCTCATCGATTCGCTCGCAGTCCCACCAGCCGTCCATGTAGGCCTCACCGAGCCCGAGCGAGGCTTCGGCGAGAACACGGTGGTAGAAGCGCTCATCATGCACCTGCACATCCCAGGGGCGATCCCCGTTTATGCGGATGTCGGTGCCCTCGAGCAGGCGCTCGATCTTGCGGCGATATCGATTCTTCGTTCCCGGGGTCGTTGCAGCCTGACGGGGGGTTGTGCTCGTCACACTCATAAGCACCTCCTCCTAAAAAGGTAACACCGTAGCGCCGCAGTTTGCACCCCGCCTCTTCACCACCGAGCCCGATCGGGTGTAAGAAGGGAGCCAATGACAGCCGTGTACGAGCTACTGCGCTCAGTGTGGTCTCTTCCGAGTCACTCCTGGCTCATCCCGGTGGGTGTGTTCATCGTCTACCTGCTCGTGAGCCGCAGCATCCGAAATCGCGCCGAGGCGGCGTGGGTCACCACCGTCGTCCTCCTTGCGGACGTGATCGTCGTCCCGCTCTTTTTCGTGTCCCTCGACATCGTGATCGGTGCAGCAGGCGGCGCGCTGTCGCAGACACTCATCGTCACCCGCGCCATCTGGGCTGTGTTCTTTGCGGCGCTCGCCTGGCTGACCGTACGGCTGCTCCATCGCTTCCTCTGGCAGCGTCACTTCGTACGGACCTACGGACGGGAGGCGCCGCGCATTCTCCAGCATATCGTCGCGATCGGGCTGTACTTCGTGGCGTTCGCCATCATTCTTGTGGCGGTATTCGAGCGGCAGGCCGGCAGCGTGCTCGTCTCGACGAGTGTGCTCGTCGGTGTGGTCGGCCTTGCCCTGCAGAACGTGCTTTCCGATCTGTTCTCCGGAATCTCGCTGACGCTCGAACGTCCCTTCACCGTGGGCGACTGGGTGCGATTTGCCGACGGGACCGAGGGGGAGGTAACCGACATTTCCTGGCAGGCGATCTACCTCAAGTCCTTCAACGAGAGCCGTTTCGTCCTGCCCAACCGGACGGCATCGGGTATGGCCGTCCACAACTACTCCAAGCCGACCCGGATCTACGCGAAATGGTTCGAAGTCCACGTTGACGCCCGACACGACCCGGTCACGGTGCGGCAGTTGTTGCTCGAGGCCGCGCTCGGATGCGCGGCTGTGCGAAAGACGCCGTCGCCGACGGTCAACATTGCCGATGCGTCGAGTAATCCGTATGTCTACACCGTCTACGTGCGCTTCAGGGACTTTCCGACTCATTTCTCGGGGCGCACGGATCTGTACCTGAATATCCATACCTACCTCACGCGCGCCGGCATCGGCACCGCGTCGGTGAAGTACGAGGTTGCCACCGAGTCCATGCCGGAACGCAGTCTCGAGGTGCCGTCGGTAGAGGAGGAGTTGCGGCGACTGGATCTCTTTTCGGTGCTCGATGATGAGCAGGTGAAGCGGGTGGCCGACGGTGCCGACTCGCGAACCTTCTACCCTGACGATGTGATCGTGGAGGAGGGAACGAAGGGGTCCTCACTGTTCATCATCACCTCGGGTGCCGTGCAGGTAACCAAGCAATCACCGAAGAAGGCCGAGGTGGAGGTGACCAGGCTCGGTGCCGGCGACGTCATCGGCGAGATGTCCCTCCTCACCGGAGAGCCCCGCACCGCAACGGTGACCGCGCTCGTGCCGGTTACGGCGATCGAGGTCACCAAAGAGAGCCTCGCGCCGATCCTCCAGGAAGTGCCGGAGCTCAGCGACAAGTTTGCCGAGGTGATGCTCGACCGTCGCCTCGAGAATGAGGAGTTTCTCAAGACGATGCGTCGCAGCGATCAGGCGGCGAGCGACTTCGTCAGCGACTACCTCGAGCGACTCGTGCGCCGCACGCGGCGCTTTTTCAGACTGTAGGGTGAAGGGGGGGGAGGTACCGGCTCCCCGGCGGTGCAGCAATACCTGCCGCCCCGCCGCTACGGACCCGGGTTTACGTACTATTCGCCGTCGATCTGCTGGTCGAGGTAGTCGAGTGCCTGCTCAGCCTTGAACTCCGCAAACGCGGCGTCCTCGTTGCGCTGGAAGGCTTCGGAGGCTGCCTCGCGGTAGTTCCCCTTCGGGAAGGAAACGAGGGCGTAGATCGTGCCGTCGGGGCCCTGATCGACCTCTTCGGGGCGGGTCCCTTCGAGCGTCGCCTCGGTCACCTGTCGGGAGATGTTCTCCACGAAACTTATGACCTGGTTGTTGTCATCGACGCCGCTTTCCTGCGCGTAATCGACGATTGCCGCCTCGATCTGGGCGTTCATCTGGAATGCGATGTCCTCACGGGCGCGGCTGATGGCCATGCGACGCGATGTGTCGAGGGACGCCATTTTCGCCGAGCCGACACCGTAGATCGCATCTTCGGCGGCCGGGGGATTCAGATACCAGCTCGGAGCGCCGGACTGCTCTGCCGGGGCGGGGGGTGCCGATTCTTCCGCGCCGCCGGCGCAGGAAACGATCAGCGCGAGCGCGGCGAGCGCAATAACGAGATAACCAAGTCGCTTCACTTCATACCTCCATACCACATCGTGTAGTATTCGTCTTTCTGATGCTGAAGCATACAGCACTTGTGTCGCGATCACAAGTCAGTTTCACGGAAGGCTGCGGCCGGCTGCCAGCAGGGCCGTGAACTCGTCTGCCGGCACCGGTCTCGCGAAGTGAAACCCCTGCATCCACCGTACGCCCATCTCCACGAGGATCTCCTTCTGTGCGGCGGAGGTTACCCCTTCTATTATGATCTGCTTTCCGCGCGACCGGACCCCCGCGAGTATGCTCGCGAGATAGTCGCGGTCATCGGCGCTCGTCGTAAGGTCATCAACAAAGATCTTGTCGACCTTCAGCACGGGAACCGGGAGGCGCTTGAGATAGCTCAGGCTCGACTGCCCCGTCCCGAAATCGTCTATCCATACGTCGACGCCGAGCTCATTCAGCCGCCGGATTCTTGCAATCGATTTCTGCGGGTCCCGCATGCAGCTGCTCTCGGTGAGCTCGAGCTTCAGTCTGCCCGCCGGCACGTTTCCGGCGCCGGCAACCGCGGCGGCGATCACATCGCTGAGGTCCTCGTCCTCGAGCTCGCCGGCGCTGATGTTCATGGACACGAAGATGCCGTAATCCTGAGACCACTCGGAGATCCGCTCGCAGACACTGTAGAGTGCCCACTTGTCGATGGCCCGCACGATGCCGGTCTCCTCTGCGAGTCGCATGAACTGCGGGGGAGTGACGAGCCCGCGGGTGGGATGATTCCACCTGATGAGTGACTCCGCCCCATGGATGACCCCATCGGCATCGACGATTGGTTGATAGTAAAGCTCGAGCTGGCGGGATTCGAACGCGCGAAGCAGCTCAGTATGAAGCGTCATGCGTGCGATGGCGCGTTCGTGGAGGTCGGTATCGTAGAGCTGAAAGCCCCGGTCCGCCGCCTCCGCCTCGATGACGGCGGAGTTTGCGTGCTGCAGCAGGGTGTCCGCGTCGCCGGCGTCGTCGGGAAAGACCGATACGCCGATGATGGCGGAAATCCGCAGGTCCATGCCCCGGTAGCGATAGGGGACACCGATGGCGTCGGCGAGCTTCTGCGCGACCACCGCCGGGTCGGTGTTCCGGCTGACCGTCGGCAGAAAGACGACGAGATTGGTGCCCTCGAAGCGGAACACATAATCGCTCTTTCGCAACTGCTGAGTGATTCGGATTCCGGTGTTCTCGAGCAGTAAATCGCCGATGCGGGTGCCGTGGGTCTGGTTGATGCGTTTGAAGTTCTTGAGAGCGATGAACAGCAGGGCGAGCACATTGTCCTCTCCCGAGCGCCGCGCGTTCTCGATCTCCTTTTCCACGATCATGTCGAGAGAGCGACGTGTGAGGAGTCCGGTCATCGGATCCCGGTATCCGGCGTCGGCGTGACGGCGATGCTGCTCTTCAGAACCGGGGATATCCCGGGCGAACACCAGGGCGTGGGTGACCGCACCGTCGCCGTTGCGGAAGGGAATCATGTGGACATCGAAGAGCTCTTCTTCCTCGCCGTCGCGGGAGGTCTTTGCGTAGCGCAGCTCTTCCCCGGAGATACACCGATCGATGTTGGAGCGGAACTCCGTTCCGAAGACGCTTGGCCCGAGGACCTCGCCCACGGGCCGGTCGATGAGCTCACGACGATCGGTTCCAACGAGGGTTCCGACGCGGTCGTTCACGAGTTCGAGGGTATGATCTGGTCGCACGAGAAGAATGTGATCGCGGGAGAGATTAATGATGCGCTCGAGTGTGTCGGCCATGCTCCGTGATCAAGGTGTAGCATGACTCGGCCGGTGGTTCAAGTCGCTCTTTTCCTGCGACGGGCCCCGGGCCCGGGGCGACCGCCGGATCTATCGGAGCTCGAAATCGGCATCCTTCACGTCGGAGCTCACCTCGAATGCCAGACTCCTGAAACGCGGCGGCCCGGTGATGCGTCCCGAGGCCCTGTATACGCCCCATGGCTCCTTCGGGCCGAACATGCCCATGTCGAGCTCCCTGTTGCCGTTGCTGTCGAGGAAGGCGCGGACGGCGTAGGTGCCCGACGGCACGCCCTCGATGCGAAACTCCACGCTGCTCCCCGACTCGACCCGATACGAGCGTCCCTCGACGAATCCCTCTTCGAAATCCGGGGCGGCCTCCCACCCCCGCTCGTCGAAGATGGCGATGAAGAGCCTGCCGTCTTCCTCGATCCCGCTTATCGTGCCGGCCACGACGTGCTCCGCGCCGGCCGACGCGGATATCGTGACGAGCAACATGAGTCCAAGCAAAGCTGCGTGACGTTTCATCGAATACCTTCCTCAGCCCGGTTTACACCTCGTGCCATGATACCCGCGCCGCTCCCGCTCTTCAACGTGGTGCGGTGGTCACGGAACCACGTCGCCATGTTAGAGTACGATATGCGCACAGCCGGCGTGCTCGCGGTCTCGGCCCTCCACATCGTTGCATACCTCTCGTTCATCGTCCTCGGTCTCCCCGACGGAATGCTCGGCGTAGCGTGGCCCTCGATGAGCGCCGAGTTCGCGCGGCCGCTCGGGGCGCTCGGTATCCTGCTCTTCGGCTTCACCGTCGGCTACCTGGCCACCACCGCGGCGGCGGGCATTCTCATTCAGCGCCTCGGCTACTACCGGCATCTCCTTCTTGCTGCGGTTCTTATGACCGCGGGCGGCGCCGGGATCGCCCTCGCGCCGGTCTGGATCGCGGTGGTTGCGGCAGCCGGGGTGCTCGGTGCCGGCGCCGGCATGCTCGACGGCGGCCTGAATGCCTACGCCGCGCAGCGCTTTCGGGCCCGGGACCTCAACTGGCTCCACGCCGCCTACGGCGTCGGCGCCACCACGGGCCCGCTTCTTATGACACCTATCATCGCAGCCGATGCGAGCTGGCGCCTCGGCTACGTGATCTTCGGACTCTTTGCCGCGGCCGCCGTCGTTGCGTTCAGGCTCTCGCGGGATCGCTGGCGGGTGCCGGCGGCCGACGCGGCGCCGCCCGACGAGGCCGCGAACGAGGCCGGGAGCGAGACCGCGACCGACGCCGGCGATGCCACCCCCAGCGCCACCCCCGGGGCCGCCCCCGCCCCCGCCGCTGCCGCTGCCGGCGGCGGCGGCGCGTGGAGCGTGCTCCTCGGCTCCCTGGTGGTGTTCTTTCTCTATACCGGGCTCGAGGTCGTGGCGGGGCAGTGGTCCTACACCCTCTTCACGGTCGGGCGAGGCGTTGATGCGGGACGGGCGGGTCCCTGGATATCCATATACTGGGGATCGCTGACGGTGGGACGGGTCGCATTCGGCTGGATCGCCGAGCGGATCCGTGCGGAGACCCTGCTTCGCGCGACGTCCCTGCTGGCCATCCTCGGCGTGACGCTGCTGTGGGTCGGGCGACCGCCCGTCCTCGGTGCGGTGGGACTTGGTGTGCTCGGCTTCTGCCTGGCCCCGATGTTCCCGCTACTCATCGGAGAGACGCCGCGTCGCGTCGGTGCGGCACGTTCGGATCACATGGTGGGGCTGCAGATCGCCTCGTCGAATATCGGTGCGGTGTCACTCGTGGGGCTCGTGGGATTGCTCGTGGAAGTCCTCGGCCTCGAGATCATCGGTCCGGCCCTCTTCGTCAATGCGCTTCTCTTCCTCGTCGCAAACGAGTTCGTCGCGCATCGCAGCGGCGCAGTCTCACACGGCCACGCTTGAACGCACGCAGTTGCGTCCCGCCCGCTTCGCCTCGTAGAGTCGGCGGTCGGCCGCCGCGATGAGGGCTGTCGCGGACTCCGCCTCGCCGCTCGATGCGACACCGATGCTCGTCGTAACCCGGAGCCCCGGCTGCTGCCCGTCCCATGAATACGCCCCGACCGCCTCTCTGATCTTGTCGCACGCCCGGCGGGCATCTTCGAGGGTGCTCTCGGGGAATACGAAGAGAAACTCCTCTCCGCCGTAGCGGGCGACCAGATCGGGCGTGCGGAGGGTCGAGCGGAAAATGCGGGCCACTTTCTTCAACACATCGTCGCCGACTGCGTGGGTGTAGGTGTCGTTTATCCGCTTGAAGTGATCGAGATCGGCTATTGCGACCGAGAACACCGACCCGTAGCGGCGACTGCGCTCGAACTCCTCCTCCACGCGTTCGAGGACCGATCGGCGATTCGGCAATCTGGTGAGACTGTCCTCCCGGGCGAGACGTGCAAGGATCGTCCGTTGCTTCTCGATGACCTGCACGTGTTCGTGATTGCGGCGAAACTGCAGAAAGAGCATCCGGGAGATGACCAGCGCGAGTGCAACGACGAGGGTCCCGTTGATGATCTGGGCGATGAAGGTGTCGGGGTCCGTCTGAATGGCGCTGAGCGCGGCGAGAAACAGCGCGTGGACTCCGACGTAGAGCGTCACGGCAAAACGCGGCGGCAGATACACGCCCACCGAAATCCCCAGCGCCCCGATGACATAGACCGTTATCTGCCCGTGGATGAACTGGTCCGCGACGGTCACGGCGGCGGAGAGGAGAAGCACCAGGACGGCCACCAATCGCCACGCAACATCATGCAAGCGGGCGGGGCCCTTCTCCTCGTCGATCACTCGAGTGTATGCAAAGACGGCGAACGCGGCCAGCACCGCGGCAAGCGAGAGATGCGCGTAGAAGAGGAATCGGTAGCCGCGGTGCACGGCGATGGTGCCGTCGAGGAGTCGGAACACATCGATGGCGATGAGAGCCAGATGGAGGCCGAGGAGAACCAGTGAGTACAGGCGCGCCCGGAGAAAGTTCGTACGAACCATCTCGGCGTGGAAACCGTCGGTGTGGCCGCGCTTCACAGTGGGCCCCATCATACAACGGGGCAGTGCGGGGGGAAAGTGTTGAATCGAAGCGGATACTGCAAAGTGGTTGCCAAACCGGGCCTCCATCCCGGAGAATCAGGAGGTGAGAATTGCATGACATTCGGAGGTACGCATGAAGACCATTCAGGGACCGGGAATCTTTCTCGCTCAGTTCGTTCGCGATTCCGAGCCGTTCAACAGCATCGAAGGACTCGGGAGCTGGGTTGCCGGCTTCGGGTACAAGGGAGTGCAGATCCCGACCTGGGAGTCGTCCCTGATCGACCTCGAGAAGGCCGCATCCTCCAAAGCCTACTGCGACGAGTACAAGGGCAGACTGGCGGAGATGGGACTCGAGATCATCGAGCTCGGCTCGTATCTGCAGGGGCAGGTGCTCGCCTTTCACCCGGCCTATGCACCGGGATTCGAGGCGTTTCATCCGAAGGGGCTGAAAGGCGCCGAGGTTACCGAATGGGCAACCGATCAGCTCAAGAAGACGGTCGATGCATCGGTGAACTTCGGCACGAGCAACATTTCCGCAATGTCGGGCGGGTTCGCCTGGCACATGATCTACCCGTGGCCGCAACGACCGGAGGGAGTCATCGACGAGTCCTTTACCGAGCTCGCCTCACGCTGGCGGCCCATTCTCGATTACGCCCGCGACAGGGGGGTCACCTTCGGCTACGAGCTCCATCCCGGCTCCGATCTCTACGACGGGGCCACCTTCGAGATGTTCCTCGACAAAGTCGATGAGCATCCCTCGGTCGGCATCACCTACGATCCGAGCCACTTCCTGCTGCAGCAGCTCGACTACACGCATTTCATCGAGCTCTACCACGATCGCATCCGGGCGTTCCACGTGAAGGACGCGGAGTTCAACCCCGACGGTCGCGTCGGTGTCTACGGCGGATATCAGGACTGGAACGGACGTGCCGGGCGATTCAGGTCCCTCGGCGACGGCCAGGTGGACTTCAAACGCATCTTCACGCTCCTCACCGAGTACGACTACGGCGGGTGGGCGATCCTCGAGTGGGAGTGCTGTGTGAAGAGCCCCGAGCAGGGCGCACGCGAAGGGGCACCGTTCATCGCCGATCACATCATCGAGGCAACCGACGTGGCCTTTGACGATTTTGCCGGTGGCGAGAGCGACCGCAAGCTCAATCGCCGCATGCTCGGACTCGAGTAGATCACCGACAGGAGGCGCACGCATGGAATCGTGGAAACGAAAGCTGCGAATGGGAATGGTCGGAGGCGGTCAGGGCGCCTTCATGGGTGGCGTTCATCGGCTGGTTGCGGCGCTCGATAACGAGGTCGAGCTGGTCGCGGGGGCGTTCTCGCGGGATCCCGAGAACACCAGGAAGACGGGTGAGGAGCTCTACCTCGACCCGTCGCGCTGTTACCGGGACTACGAGGAGATGGCACGGGCAGAGGCGCGCCTTCCCGAGGGCGAGCGCATCGACTTCGTCTCCATCGTAACGCCGAACAGCATGCATTTCCCCGTGGCAAAGACGTTCCTGCAGGCAGGATTTCACGTTGCCTGTGACAAGCCGATGACCTACAGCGTCGACGAGGCGCGGGAGCTCGTCGAGCTCGTGGAGACGACCGGGCTCGTGTTCGCCCTCACGCACAACTACACCGGCAATCCGCTGGTGCGTGAGGCGCGGCGGATGTTCACCGCCGGGGAGATGGGGTCGGTGCGAAAGGTGATGGTCGAGTATCTGCAGGACTTTCTCATGTATCCGCACGAAAAAGAGGGTATGAAGCAGGCGGTGTGGCGCACCGATCCCACGCAGTCGGGGGCGGGCGGCGCGCTCGGCGACATCGGTTCCCACGCAGTGAACCTCCTCGAGTACATCACCGGTGAGAAGATCGTGGAGCTTTGTGCCGATACGAGCACCTTTCTCCCCGACCGCGTGCTCGATGAGGATGCCAATATCCTGGTGCGACTCTCAGGCGGCGGGAAGGGAACCGTGGCCATCAGTCAGGTTGCGACCGGCGAGGAGAACGCGCTGCGGATCAAGGCATATGCCTCCGAAGGGGCCGTCGTGTGGGATCAGGAGCATCCCAACCACATGGGAGTGTACCGCTACGAGAGGCCGAAGGAGACCTGGAGCCGAAATGCCTCCTACGTCTCGGACGTTTCGAGCTCGATTTCCCGCGTTCCCTCCGGACATCCGGAGGGCTATCTCGAAGCGTTCGCCAATGTCTACAACGGATTCATCGAGGCGGTTCGACGTTACCATGACGGCAGCCCTATGGCCCGGGAAGAGTACGTCTTCCCCGACGTGCACGATGGTCTGCGGGGCATGCTCTTCATAGAGCGCGCGGTCGAGTCGGCCAAAGCCGGGGCCACGTGGGTGCCGCTCGAATGAGGGGCGTGTGACCGGGGCGACCTGCAGCCGGGACGCCCCTTGCATTGATTCGCCGATCGCTGCATAATAAAAGTCCAAATTAACCAAAAAAGTGCACAGGTCTTTACATCTCAGTGGAGGTACTTGATATGCTCGACGCGAGTCTTCGCGCGGGGCTGATAGAGCTGCTCTCGAGCAGCTTCAATAGCGATGAGATCTCCGAACTCGGAGCCCTCGTACTTCGGAAATTCGATCTGCACAGCCTGACCAACCGCCACAATCACATCACCGTGCCGGTCCGCGACGCGGCTCAGACGCTCGTGGAGGCGTGCGAGGAGAAGAAGAAGGTCTCCGATCTCGT
>CAYOFA010000071.1:0-5011 GCA_964402885.1 uncultured Spirochaetaceae bacterium | reverse complement strand
GGTGCCGGTCAGCGGACCATGGAGCGGGTCTACTATCAGTTCTGGGCCTTCCTGAGAGACCGCCTGGCGCACTATGACGGGCGTATATGGTCCTGGGCGGGGGACGGAGGTGTGATGGCCTTCTCCATGAAGAACGACGCGGTGCGTGCCGTGCAGTGCGCCCTGGAGATTCAGGCTACGCTGCCCGTGTTCAATGCCAGGCCCGAGAAACCCATCGCCTCGCCGATCTCCGTACGGATCGGTATGGATCGCGGGCCGGTGCGCTACATGAACGATACCGGGCGCATCATATCCGAGACCATCAACTTCGCTGCCCACCTCGAGAAGGCCGCCACCGAGCCGGGCGCGGTTTCCATCTCCGACGCTCTCAGCGCGGAGCTGCCGGGGTCCCTCCGCGCGTTTTTCGTCGACGCCGATGTTTTCGAAGGGCGACGCATCTTCACCACGCGGCAGCGCCCCGACTCGTGGAGTCGGCCGGGGCCGGTGCCCGTAGAAGCGGCCTCAGCCGGCGGCGCTCCCGGCAATGAGGTCGCGCACGACCTTCACTAGGAGAATCACTATGGGCGTGGCGTGCAGCAGGAGGTCGAAGATATCGATGGGGCGGGTGAGGGTTCCCTGCGCGAGCATGCCGATCTTCTCGAACAGATGCGGCTGCGGCTGAAACGGCGCCAGGCCGAGAAGCAGGGCGACCGGTACGAGCATTCCATATGACAGTGAATCGATCCAGTTGAGCATGGCGATAAGCTACTGAAGCCCGGCCCCCGGGTCCAGTACTCGCCGCGCCACCGCGAGACCGCTCTCGAAGGCGCCCTCGATACGCGCGCCGCCGCACCAGTCACCGCACATCCCCACGTTCAAATCGGCATCCCAGAGCGCCGTCTCGGCCAGGGCGGAACGGGGCCGGGCGTAGCGCCACCGGTGCGCGGCGGCGTAAACAGGCTCCGGTAACCTCAGACCGACGGCTTCCTCGAAGGCGGGCAGAAGCTCCGTGACAACGGATTCGGGAGCCTCATCTTCACGGCCACGCGACCATGAGCCGGTTGCATGCAGCACCCAGGCGGGGCCTCCTGCCCGCCCCGGCTTGGTGTCGTTGCGTGCCGCCCAGCTCAGCGCCGGGTGTTCGATGAAAACGGCGTCGGCGGCGAGCTCCGGCGGGTGATCGAACCCGAGGAGCACCGCCCAGACGGGATCGAACGCCACCTCCCCGGCCCGCGCGGCAAACTCGGGTGCAGTGTCGAGGAGCGGAAGTGCCTGCTGCGGCGTGCATGCGAGAAGGAGGGCGTCGAAGGGGCCGGCAGGGCGCGGGCGCTCGCGTTCAGCGCCCCCTCGCTCGCGGCCCCGCCCGGGCACCTGCCCGCCGTCGCCTGTGTTCCCTCCCGCGACCTCGAGCATCCACTGCGGTACTCCCCCGGCGTCACGCCGCAGGGTCGCCGAGAGCACCCGGGTCTGCGTCTGCAGGTCGAGTCCTTCGGCGAGGCTTCGGGCGAGGGCGCTCATCCCGGGCACGCCGACGTAGCGCGTAGTGCGCGAGTCCTTCGGGCGCAGGGCTCCCTCGCCCGCGGTCGCCATGCGCGGCGACCACTGCGCAGCGACTCCCGCCTCGACCCAGGCGGCGGTCTGATCGGCGAGAGCTTGGGATCGCGCGGTGAAGTACTGGGCGCCGTGGTCGAACTCGAATCCGGGCACCCGTCGCCGTCCCGCTCTGCCGCCGGGGCCTCGTCCGCGCTCGAATACGGTTACCTCGAGCCCCGCAGCGACCAGCGAGCCCGCCGCGGCGAGCCCGCTGATCCCCGCGCCTACCACCGCCACGCGCCGCCCCGCGGCCGCAATCTCGCCTGTTTTCCCCGGCATATTCCCACGCTCCTCGCCGCTCAAAGTACGTCGGCGGTGCGCGCCCCGTCCAGCGGCGTGTTACAATGAGATATGGACTTCACCGTACTCGTCGAAAACGAACGGCACAACGTCGACCTGCGGGCCGAGCACGGGATCTCGATGTGGATCGAGACAGCCGAGGCGAGGATTCTGTTCGACACCGGCGCGAGCTCGGCGTTCGCAGAGAATGCCGAGCGGCTCGGTATCCGCATCGAAGACGCCGATGCCCTGGTTCTATCCCACGCGCATGCCGACCACACCGGTGGCCTTCGCACTTTCTTCGAGCTGAACACTCATGCGCCCGTCTTTGCGGGCCGGGGCATTACCACCCCGCGATACTCCGAGAGCGGCGGCAGCACGCGCTCGATCGGTCTCGATGCCGAGCTCTGGGCGGCCCACCGCGACCGTATCCGGGAGGTGGACGACGTGGCTCGCGTGGCCCCCGGTGTCGGTGTCTCGAGAGTCCGCGAACGGCCGCATCCGACGCCGTCCGGAAACCGTCACCTCTACCGCAAGACCGACGGGGAGCTCGAGCTCGATCCCTTCGAGGAAGAGCTTTTTCTGTGGGTGGAGGAGTCGGACGGCATACGCGTCGTCACCGGGTGCTCGCACTCGGGCATCGCGAACATCGTGGCGGAGGCGGGCACCCACGGAGCCGTGCGCGGCGTGGTCGGCGGCTTTCACTTGAAGGGTGAGGAAGAGACGCGTGTGCGCGACCTCGCCCGGCGGCTATCCGACGTTCCGGCTCTCTACACCGGCCACTGCACCGGCAGGGCGGCCTTCGACGTTCTCCATGACGAGCTCGGCGAGCGGGTCCGCTACGCCTCCACCGGTCTCAGCGGCGCCGCGTGACGAGATCCTCGTATTCGGGGTGGCGCTTGAGATAGGTTTCGATGTAGGGGCAGGTCGGAATGACCCGGTAGCCGTGTTCCTTCGCGTACTCGAAGGCGGCCCGGGCCAGGTCGGCGGCGACCCCGCGGCCGCGGTGCTCGGGCGGAACGTAGGTGTCCTTGAAGTCGAGCACGTCCTCGCCGACCGGCAGATACATAAGCACGGCCTCCGCGCCATCGAGCTCGATGGAGAAGGTCGTCATTTCGGTGTCGTGTTTCACCTCATGATCGGGCATTTCTGTCCTCCGGAATATAGATACTGTAAGTCGTACCCCCCTGCCGGGAGACGTCGACGGTTGCGTTGAGCTGACTCGAAAGTTCGTCGATGAGCAGGAGGCCGAGAGAGTCGCCGGTGGGGGCATCCTCGGGCAGGCCCACGCCGTCGTCGGCAACCCGTACCAGGGTACCCCCGTCGCCCGAGAGCTCGATCCGCAATATCCCCGCTTCCCCGTCCGGGTGGGCATGCTTGAATGCGTTCGAGACGACCTCGTTTACCAGAAGCCCGAGCGGGACGGCGGTGTCGATCGGCAGGGTCCTCGGCTCGAGTGCGAGCTCCAGGTGCATCGCGCCGCTCCCGTAGATGAGCTGGAGCTCACCGACGAGGGTCGTGAGATACTCGTCGAAGCGGCTCGTGGAGAGATCCTCCACGCTGTAGAGTACTTCGTGCACCAGGGCGAGGGCGCGCACACGCGCCTGCAGATCCACGGCGGCCCGCTCGCCGATATCGCGGCTCTCGAGGTTTATAAGGCTCGAGACGAGTTGCAGGTTGTTCTTCACCCGGTGGTGGATCTCCTGCAGGAGCACCTCTTTCTCACGCAGCGAGTCGCGCATTGCCTGCTCGGCCTGCTTGCGCTCGCGAATGTCACGCACGATCGAGAGGTGACGGGTCCTGCCGTTTACCGTGAACAGGTGCGAGCTCACCTCCACGGGAATACGTGTGCCGTCCTTTGCGAGGTGAACGAGCTCGATCTGCTCGTGCCCCTGCTCGCGCAGGCGGTCCATGCTCTCGGGGATGTCGACGTCGGCCTCCGGTGCATCGAGCTCGGCCGGGTCCATGGCGAGGTACTCCCCGCGACTGTAGCCGAGCCTCCGGCAGGCGACCTCGTTGACCTCGAGTATGCGCCCGGGCAGCCCCCGCTCGTCGAGCTCGAAGAGGTAGATTGCGTCGTTGGCGTTCTCGAAGATCTGGCGGTACTTCTCCGCGCTCTCCCGCAGGTGCTTGAGCGGAAGCGGGGAGGGACCGCGGTTGCGGGCCGGTCGTCGGCGCCCGGCCTGTCTGCGGTCGAGAGCAGAGCGTTGTCGCCGCGATCGGTACGGATTCAAATGGCGCATCACCTGGGACGAGTAACGTACAGCTCCGGGCGAACATCATCAAAGAGATTGTTGAACTGATTCAGACTCTTGTTGTCGGCCTCCGTCGGATCGATGTCGACGGTGCGGATGGCCCGTTCGGTCTCTCCGAAGGTGAGGATGTACTCCCCCCTCGGTGAGACCATCTGGGACTCGCCGGTAAAGGTGAGATCATCGCCGAGGGTGTTACTCTCGGTGCCGACGCGGTTGGCCGTGGCAATGTAGACACGGTTCTCCACCGACCGGGCATACATCGCCCGCTGGCAGTAGGGCAGGACGAGATTCGACGGATGGAGGATGATCTGGGCCCCGAGCATGGCGAGCGAGCGGGCCGCCTCGGGGAAGATCCAGTCGAAGCAGATCATCATGCCGATGCGCGCTCCCTTGTACTCGAAAACCGAGAAGTCGCTGTTTCCGGGTGTGAAGAACTGGGTCTCGCGGTAGAAGAGGTGGGCCTTGCGGTAGTGCGATATGAGCTCGCCGTCTCCGATGAAGAAGGAGGAGTTGTAGATGGCGGTGTCGGCGGCCTCGGCGTAGCCGCCGCAGATGCCGATGCCGCGTTCCCGCGAAAGTGTGCGAAACCCGTCGAAATAGCTGTTGCGCTGCGTGAGGGCGATACTCTCCACCTCGTCCTGTGTCGAGAAGGTGTACCCCGAGAGGAAGAGCTCGGGAAAGAGGTAGATATCGGCATGCACGCTCTCGATGAGCTCGAAGGCGTCCTCGTAGTTGGCGAAGTTGTCGAGGAACTTCGGTCTGGTCTGGGCAATGGCGATGGTCAGCACTGCGCACCTCCTCGTGGGATCGAACTGCGATCGTGCCGGGAGGGTACCACATCGACGCGTCCACCTGCTACCGGACGCCGGTTGCCGCGGCGCCGGGACTCTGATAGAGTCAACGGA
>CAYOFA010000070.1:11706-16515 GCA_964402885.1 uncultured Spirochaetaceae bacterium | reverse complement strand
GAGCACGCCGACGGCATCTACCTGATAAGCGCCGGCTCTGTAACCGTGATGCGCGGCGGGAACGCCATCGCGACCCTCCGCCGCGGGGATGTCGCCGGAAGCATGCGCGCAATTCAGCGCAACGAGCCCTCAGCATACACGTATCACCACGACGATCCGATCGATCTGCTGTTCGTGCCCCGGGACGACGTGATCGAGTTCCTCAAACGTAATCCGGGCGCCGCAATGCGATTCGGCCAGTAAGCGGTTGCGGCCTCCGCCGGGCCGCCCCGGGTTGTATGCCTACCGCAGGGGCCGTAGACTGAGCTCATGACCGAGATCCAGCAGGTATCAGAACTCGAACAGGCAATTTCAACGCACGAAGCCCTGGCCATCCTCTTCACGCGGCAGGATTCCCCGGAATCGGTCGACCTCTATCCGCGGGTGCGCCGTCTGCTGCGACGGTTTCCGCGCGTTCCCGGTTATCATGTGAGCATGGAGCGCCATCCGACTGCGGCAAGTGAGTTCCTCGTCTACGAAGTTCCCACCATCATCGTCTACTATCGCGGCACCCCCGCATTCAAACACGTCGGCGGTTTCTACCTTCCCGACCTGCGCGCGGAACTCCAGCAGTTCACCGCCCGCCTCAGCGACTGACGCCCGCGCCCGGCGAGCGAACGGAAAGCGTCGAGGCCGGGCTCACGGGCGCGGGGCGCGGCTACGGTAAGAAGTGGCCCCGCGCGGGGTGCGAAGCACCCTGACACCCGCCCCCTCCCGATCGCCGCCCAGCCCCCAGACCGCGCCCGGCGCGCGGGGCCGCTCCAAACGCACGGCGCGCCCGCGCCGGAAGGCCGCTCAAGTGCGACCTCGTGAGCCGAGCCGAGCCCGCAGGGCGAGGCGAGCGAACGGGGAGCACGCAGAGTGGACTTCCGCTGCAGGGCGCGGCTACGGTACCGAAGTGGCCCCGCGCGCCGGCTAGCTCATGTTGCGCTCACGCTTCACCGCTTCGTACGCCGCCTGGATCTCCTTGAAACGCTTATGCGCGAAATCGACGAACTCCTCCGGCAGGCCCTTCGAAACGACGGTGTCGGGATGGTACTTGCGGGCAAGCTCCCGATAGGCCTTGCGGACCTCATCATCGCTGCTCGAGGCGGGGATACCGAGCACCTCGTAGTGGGAGCCCGCAGCGTCGAAATACTTCGCCTTGATGCCGTCGACCTGCCGGTCGTTGAGGCCGAGGATGCGCGAGACGCTGCGAATCGCGGCTTCCTCCTGCTCATGGAGATGCTGATCCACGGCGGCGAGCTGGTAGAGCATGTCCACCATCTGCGTGTGGATCTCGGGGCGACCCGCGGTTATCTGTTGAAACTGGCGGGCAAAGTCCTCGATCGAGTAGGGAGATCGTTTGGCCTCGTTGAAGACGTTGATGGCGAACTCGCGCTGCTCGTGGCTGAGCGGCATCTGGCGGACCATATTCTTGAATGCCTCGCCCTCCGCGCGGCTCACCGTGCCGTCCGCTTTGGCGAGCTTGCCCAGCATCGAGAAGAGGGCCACGAAGTAGGTGGCCTGGGCCTGCTCCCGGCTCGAGAAACGCTGCCGGCCCCCGCCGATGCGCTCACCGGCGAAACCACCACCTGCCTGATCACCCCCGCGATCGAATACGTAATGGCCCAACGCGGCGCCGCCTATGGCACCTATGGGACCACCGACGAAGAGGCCGAGGGTTCCTCCGACAATCTTACCGAACCAGCTCATGTGCTATCCTCGCGGTTTTCATGGCCGAAGAATACCAATAGTATCGACGACGTGTCACCTCGCACGATTTCGCTTCGAATAACCACGACTCCCGGTATGGAAGACATCGTCGAGCGAGAGCTCCGCGAACGTCTCACCGCGTCCGACTACGACATCGAGCTCCGCCCGCTCGATCTCGGAGGGCAGGTGATGCTCCACTGCGATCTGCCGGAGGCTGATCTTCGCGAAATCGCGCTCGGGCTTCGAAGCTGCTTTCACGTCATCCGCCATATCGCGTTCCTGCCGATGGCGGAGCCGGAACCCCTCGAGGGCCTGGAGGCTGATCTCACGGACCTCGAGATAGCCGAGATGCGGGCGGCCTCGCGCTTCCGCGTCACGACCCAGCGCAGCGGGGAGCATGAGTTCGGAAGCATGGATGCGCAGCGGGTTGCCGGAGCGGCGCTGGTCGAGCGCTACGGCACGGCGGTGGACCTCGAGGACTTCGACACCGAGGTGCGCGTCGATGCGATCGATGACACCTGGCTCGTCGGCGTACAATGGACGCGGACCTCCCTCGACAAGCGCTACCCGTGGGTATACCGGCCGCGAGTGACCCTGCGGACCACCATCGCGTACGGGCTTCTGCGGCTGGCCGAGCTGCCACCGGCGACGGACACCGCGCCGACGACCGTGCTCGACCCGTTCTGCGGTTCCGGGACGATTCTCATCGAGGCGGCGTCGATCCGAAGCGACCTGCACTGTCTGGGAGCCGACCGGGATCCGGAAGCTGTCGAAGGTACACGAGCCAACGCCGAGGCCCTCGGTCTCGCCGGGCGCATCGACGTTCGAGAGGCCGACGCCCGGGATCTCGCCGAATCCTACCCCGCGGCATCGGTGGACGCGGTTGTGACCAACCCGCCGTACGGCATCCGCCTCGGTCGTCGGACGAACTACACCGACCTCTACCGTAAGTTCCTCAAAGCAGCGGTGGTGGTGCTGAAGCCCGGTGGGCGCCTCGTGGTGCTCGTGGGGAAGCGACGCGCCGCCTTCAACCGCGCCGTCCGCGAGATCGATGAGGTGGACATCATCAATGTCCGGGTCATCGAGATCGGCGGCGTGTATCCTGCGGTATTCGTGCTGAAGCGCGCTTAGAGGCTTCCCTCGTCATCCCAGGGGTCGCTCGTGCGGCGAAGTGCCTTCGGTCTGCCGAGCACCTCCGCCCAGATCACGGCCTGCTGAAGGTGTGAGCGCCGGGCGATACGCTCGAGTGCGGCGTCCTGTGGCTGCCGCGGACGCCCGGCCGGGACGACTGTCGGGCCACCCCGTCCGATCTCCGAGGTCGTGGTGACATCGGCGGCGTGCCGGGCGCTCTGCCCGCCGGCACGCCCGCCCCGCTGCATCCGCTCGCTGCGCTCGGCTCCCTCGCGACGCCGTGCACGGGGGGCCTCCTCGGCCCCGGAGCCCGTGAACTCGCCCGTATCTGCCGCGGCGCCAATGTCCTCACCCGCGTCCGCAGCCTCCCCGCCCAGCCGGCGTCGCCACCCGCGCGCCGCCCCGGGCACCCGGGACCGGGCCCGGCGCGTGCGCCCGGCCTGCCGGCGGCGGGAGAGAATCGACAGAAGCGGAAACGATAGTACGAACAGCGCGAGAATCAGCTGAAACAGTTCTTCCATAGAACCTACTCGGACGGCGTCTCCGAGCCGCCACCGGACTGACCACCCGGTTGCTCATCCTGCTGGTCGCCCTGCCCGCCGATGGAGTTTCGCATATCCGTGTCGGCCTGGATGTTTCGCATTCGGTAGTAATCCATGATGCCCAGATGACCCGCGCGGAACGCCTCGGAGATCGCCTTGGGGATCTCTGCCTCTTCGAGTACGACCTTCGCACGGTTCGCCTGCACCTCGGCGACCATCTCCTGCTCACGGGCGCGTGCCGCCGCGCGTCGCTGCTCGGCCTCGGCCTGGAATCGGCGCTTGTCGGCTTCAGCCTGGTCGGCCTGCAGCTTGGCGCCGAGGTTCTGGCCGACGTCGATATCGGCGATGTCGATGGACAGTATCTCGAAAGCCGTTCCCGCATCGAGGCCCTTCTCGAGAACCCGCCGCGAGATGAGGTCCGGGTTCTCGAGCACATCCTTGTAGGTTTCCGAGGAGCCGATGGTCGTGACGATCCCCTCGCCCACACGGGCAATGATGGTTTCCTCGGTGGCCCCACCGACGAGTCGCTCGATGTTGGCTCGAACGGTCACGCGCGCCTTCACCTTCAACTGGATTCCGTCCTTCGCCACCGCCTCGATGGCCGACTTGCCCTGCTCCGGGTTCGGGCAGTCGATCACTTTCGGATTCACGCTGGTCTTCACCGCCTCGAGAACATCACGTCCGGCCAGGTCGATTGCGGCCGCCCGCTGGAAATCGAGGGGGATGTTCGCCTTGTTCGCCGCAACCAGTGACTGGCTGACCCGGCGCACATCACCGCTTGCCAGGTAGTGGGTCTCGAGGAGCTCGGATTCCATGGGAATGCCGGCCTTCACCAGAATGATGCGCGAATCGACGATGATTGCCGGGCTCACATTCCGAAGCCACATACCGATGAGGCGCGCGAGGCCCACGGGCGCGCCGGAAAGCAGGGCGCGAAACCACAACCCGAAGAACTTGATGAACAGAAAGAGAATACCGAGGGCTACGAGCCCCAGTACGACATAGAGAATGATCACTTGCATGGCTACACTCCTTCACTCGATTCGGCACGTCGCACAACGACGCGACTGCCCTCCACGCGGACGACGCGGATCGCCGCGTCCTGCTCTATGAACTCACCCGCCGTGACGACACTGTGCTTTCGGCCGTCGATTTCGGCCACGCCCGAGGGCCGGAGCGTCGTTTTCGCCCGGCCGTGCTTGCCGACGAGCCCCTCGTAGTCGGAGCTCGTGTAGGAGGCGTAGCCGCTGTCGCGGTCGAAGCTGTCGGAGAGGATGAGTCGCTTGCCTATGAACGTTTTCGGAAAGTACTTGAGCCCGAGAAAGAGGGCGAGCGGCGTTGTCACCAGAGCGGTGGCAAGCACGACCGTGCCGAGCGCATCGCCGTGCTCGTTGTAGGCGAA
>CAYOFA010000070.1:5289-11606 GCA_964402885.1 uncultured Spirochaetaceae bacterium | reverse complement strand
CCGTCGGACTCCACCGACACCCGCTCGTCATCGATGTCGGCGCTGCCCGCGGGACGGAGAGTCGAAACCGCGCGGCCGGTCCTGCCGAGGTACCGATCGCGCACCTCATTGGTTTGCACGGTGAACCCCGCGGACGTCTCCTGGGTGTCGGCCAGCTTGAGTCGACTGAACATGTCGGTGCGCCCGAACAGATAGGCAAAGCCCGCAAAGGCGAGAAAGGCGCCCACCGTATTCGCCAGAACAAGCAGCACGTTGCGATTCAAGATGTCCCACTGCCAGTCGAACTCCGGCACGATGAAGCCCTGCATCGAGAGTATGAGGGAAGACAGCAGCAGCACGAGACCGGATATGCCCGCCACGCCGAAGCCGGGAATGACAAACACCTCGAGAAGCAGCAGCACGAGACCGGCCATGAAGAGCAGAAGCTCCAGGGAGGCGACGCGACCGAGCATGAAGTTCGCCGTGAACAGCAGGGAGAACGCGATGACGGCTACCGAGCCGGGGATACCGAAGCCCGGGCTGGTGATCTCGAGGAAGAGGGCCACGAGTCCCACAAGAATGAGCAGGCTCGTGAATGCGCTGCCGGTAATCACCGACACGATGCGGTCGGCGGAGTCGGGCGCGAGCTCCGCAACCCGCGCTGCCTCCACCCCGAGCTCCCCGTACAGCTCATCAAAGGTGGCTGGCGAGCCGGAGGAAACGCCGTAGCGCTCCATCTCGCCGGCGGTCAACGAGAGCAGTTTCCCCTCCTCGGAGATGGTGGACTCCACCTCCACGGTCGGGCCGCCGGCCTCTGCTTCCTCCTGCAGGCGGGCGAGTTCTTCACCGGTGACGATTCGCCGCTCTCCGCCGACACTCGCCTCGAGCGCCCGGACGTCGGCATCCACCATTGCGAGCGCGATCGCCCGCGGATAGCCGTTTTTCTCCGCGAGGGCGGCCATCTGGGTGCGCACCGCGCTCACCGTCTTCTCGCTGGCCGCCTCCTGCCCGCCGCCGGGGCCCTGAAGCACCGGCGCCGCGGCACCCATGGAAGTCCCGGGGGCCATGTAGATACGATCGGCCGCCATCGATATGATCGCCCCGGCGGACCAGCTGACTCCTGTCCCCTCCGGGCGCACACGCACGTAGGCCACGGTTTCGATGTCGGTGAGGGATCCGATGCGCGTGGTGATCTCGAGGGCGGAGTCCACCCGGCCGCCGAACGTGTCGATGTCGAAAACCACGAAGGAGACGCCGTCTGCGCTGGCGCGCTGGAGACTACGGCTGATGTAGACTGCGAGGGGACGATCTATGGCGCCGTGTATCGGCACAACGTATGCATCGGGCTCGGACACCTGCGATGGGTCCGGGGCGGGGTCGCCCTCCTGGGCGGAAGCCGGTGCGAGAGAAATGATGAGCAACCACAGGCCAATTAATAGTCCACGCCCCATTGAAGTGCCTTGACGGAAGTAAGCTACGCCCGAAGAATTCGATTGTCAAGTTTGGAGGTTACCGAATGAACCGACGCGCCCTCACGCTGCTGCTACTTATTCTGTTGTCGCTCGCCATGACCCCCGCCTTCGCTGACGGTGACGTGGGCGTCGGGTTCATCGCCGGCGATCCGACCGGCTTCAGCATGGTCATCGCCGACCGCATCGCCCTGGGCATCGGCTGGGCGCTCGCCAATCACCTGCAGATCAACACCGACGTCTGGATCATCGACCAGGAGCTCGAGAACGATGTCGACTGGCATGTCGGTATCGGGGGTGCGGTGAAGGTATTCAATGAGGACAGCAATCTCACCGCCACGCAGGAGCGTGAGGACGCCGATCTCGCGGTCGGTATTCGCTTTCCGGTCACCATTCAGTATCTTCTCACCCAACGACTCGAGCTTCACGGTGAGGCCTCTCCGGGAGTGGAAGTGTTTCCCGGTTTCGACCTCGACGTCGATGTGGGGCTCGGTCTGAGGTACCGGCTGTAATGAAGGTAGGACTGGTTCGCGACACACTCTATCTGAAGCACTCCAACGGGGACGGGCACCCCGAGCGGCCCGAGCGACTGCTTGCGGTGGACGAGGCTATCGGCGGGGTGGCCTTTGCCGACGAGTTACTCGATCTGCCGGCAGGAGACGCCGGCCATGACGAGCTCGCGCGCATTCATGATCGTGATTACATCCGCCGCATTGCGGCAACCGACGGGGAGCGCCCGCGGATGCTCGATGCGGACACCGGCGTTGCACCCGAGTCCTACCGCGCGGCGCTGCGGGCGGCGGGAGGAACCATCACGGCGGTCGACGCCGTGCTTGCAGGCGAAGTCCGGCGGAGCTTCGCCCTGCCGCGGCCACCGGGGCACCATGCGGAACGGAATCGTGCGATGGGCTTCTGCCTGTTCAACAACATCGCCGTCGCGGCCCGCTACGCGCAGGATGCCTATGGTCTCGAGCGTGTCGCCGTCATCGACTGGGACGTGCACCACGGCAACGGCACGCAGTGGAGCTTCTACGAGGATCCCTCGGTGCTCTACGTCTCCGTCCACGAGTATCCCCTGTTTCCCGGCACGGGGCTCGTACAGGACACCGGCCGCGACATCGGCCAGGGATACACGTTGAACCTGCCCCTGCCGGCCGGGCAGACAGACCGCGACTACGCCATCGCCTTCGAAGAGGTGGTGTTGCCGGTGCTCGGGGAGTTCGACCCGCAGCTTGTCCTGGTCTCCGCCGGCTTCGACGCCCATCGTGATGATCCGCTCGCGCGCATGCAGCTCTCAGTCGACGGCTTCCGCTGGATGACCCGTGCGCTCGTCGAGATTGCCGAGCAACATGCCGACGGACGCATCGTGCACGTGCTCGAGGGAGGCTATAACCTCGAGGCCCTCTCGGAGGGAGTCACGGCAGTCCTCGAGGAGCTCACAAGCGACGAGCTGCGCGAGCGCGAGCCTGCCGGCCACCGCTCTGAGGCAAGTGAGGGGCTGCAGACCGTACTGGCCAAGGGCGAACGCGTGCTTCCGAGACATTGGGCTTCGCTGGCATAACCGCTATAATGCCCCCGAAAGACTGCCGGGAGCGAGCATGTTCAAATCGAAAGTAAGAAGTTATCTTGTCGACGGACTCACCGAGGAAAAGGCCCAGTCGATGGTGGCGAGCCTCCGCGGACTGAACGAGGTCGAGGGGGTGGATGTGAGCGTCTCACGTTCCACCGTCCGGGTGAAGTCCAGGCGCGACCTCGAGGATCAGGTCAAACTGGCCTGTGACGTCGCCGGGGTGAAATACCGCACCAAAGTACTGTGACTACATCAAGGAGCGACCGGGTCGTGATAATCATTGAAGGACAGATCGGCGTCGGCAAGACGACGATGGGGGAGATCCTCGAGCAGGAGGCGGGCATACCGCTCTTTCGCGAGCTCACCAACCCCTACACGCTGAACCTCCTCGACCGATTCTACGCGGACAAAAAGCGCTGGGCGTTCACCCTTCAGATCCATTTTCTGAACGAGCGCTTTCGGATGATAAAGGAGATCTTCAGAAACGGCGGGGGAACCCTCGACCGCTCGATATTCGGCGACCGAATCTTTGCCGAGATGCTCTACGACGATGGCGACATGCTCGAGGAGGAGTTCCAGACCTATTCGACGCTGCTCGACAACATGCTCGAGCACGCGCAGAGCCCGGACCTGCTCGTCTACCTCGACTGCACCGTGGACACCGCGCTCGAGCGAATACGCAAGCGCAACCGCGGACTCGAAAGCGATATCCCGCGCGAGTACCTGGAGCACCTGAATGCCCGCTATCTGAAGTGGTATGAGGGCTACGATTTGTCGCCGAAGATTCTCATCGATACGGAGACGTTGCCGCTCGAAAATCCCGAGAGTCGGCGAGCGGTGCTGGAGAGGATCGAGGCGATGCTGCCCTACCGGGATATCAGCCGACGTTCCGACTGAAGCGCGGGAAATTGCGCTCCTCTTCCTCGGAGTAGAGGGAGCTCAGCGGCTGCGGCTCGGGCCTGTAATCACGCGATATGCCCGGGCTGAGCTCTTTGCGCCAGTCGCCCACCGTTCGCCCGTTCTCGAACTCGATGCGCTTCTTGATGACGACCTGCTTCTTGCCGTTTTCCTTGCGCTCTTCGACGACACCAAAGGAGCCCTGGCCGATGTAGGCAATGCGCTCATTCGGGCCGAGGCGCTCGGATTCGGAGAGCTTCTTGATGACGCTGTCGAGACGGGCCGGCCGGCCGGTTTCCGGGTCCTCGACGGCCGAATACGGATCGTCGATGGGCTCGCCGGAGAGCGGGCAGGGAGGGTACTCACGCTTCGGGGGCGGCTCCGGCATGTAGTACTTTGCCGGATTTTCCTTCCTGTCGCGGCCGCGGTTCTTGTTGGAACGCCGCCGATTTGATGATCTTCTTGCCATGGCTTTCGATCCTGAATGTAGCGAGCCGACGCCGGAATGTAAAGCCGGCGGCGTTTTGCATCACCCCTACTCTTTCCTATACACTATTGGATAATACCATGTCGACAAAAACAGACGAAAAGAAACAAAGCAGATCAAAAAGCGAAACGGTCGAAGGGCCGATCTCCATAACCTCCAAAGGCTTCGGCTTCGTGCAACTCGACGAACGCCCCGATGTCTTCGTTGCCTACGAGAATCTGTCCACAGCCATGGACGGCGACCGGGTGCGGGCGGAGCTCTTTCCGCGCACCTCGAAGAAGAAGCCGGCCGGCCGTGTGGTAAAGGTGCTCGAGCGCAGCGGGAAGCCCATCGTGGGCGTCTTCCGAAACACCGACTCCGGCGGCACGGTCTTCCCCGAGGACGAACGCCTGCCACGCTCCCTTTCCATCCCGAAGGAGGCGCTGAAGAAGTTCGGGGCCGGCGGTGGTGCCGGCAAGGGGCGCGGCGGCCGCGGCGAGGTTCAGGGGCCGCAAAACGGCCAGATCGTCGTGGCACGCCTCACCGCGTGGAACGATCCCAGGAAGAAGCCGCTCGGGGAAATCGAGCAGGTGGTCGGCGATCAGGACGAGCCTGGAATGGACGTAAAGCTCGTCGCGCTCTCACGCGGGCTCTCGCTCGAGTTCCCGCAGGCCGTCGTCGATGAGGTCGAGAAGATCTCCGAGCCCAACTTCCGCCGCGAGCTCAAGACCCGCACGGATCTGCGGGACCTCACCTGCTTCACCATCGACCCCGAAACGGCCAAAGACTTCGACGACGCGGTTTCGCTGGTGCAACTTCCGAACGGGCTCTTCGAGCTCGGCATCCACATCGCCGACGTGAGTCACTTCGTGCGCGAGGGCACCGCCCTCGATGCGGAGGCGTGGGAGCGCGCCACGTCGGTCTACTTCGTGCGAACGGCCCTGCCGATGCTGCCCGAACGCCTCTCCAACGAGCTCTGCAGCCTCAAGCCGGGCGTCGAGCGCCTTGCCTACAGCGTGCTCGTGCAGCTCGACTCCCTCGGAAACGTCCACAGTCATCGAATTGAGGAATCGGTGATCCGCAGCCGCCACCGCTTCACCTACCGGGAGGTGGAGGACATCATCCACGGCAAGCAGCACAAACAGGCGCCCACCATTCACCTGATGCAAATGATGAGCCAGGTGCTGCGCAAGCGCCGGGAGGAAGAGGGCAGCATCGACTTCGACCTCACCGAGAAGCGCATCACCCTCGACGACGAGGGCATTCCCCGGACCGTGCAGCCGGCGCAGCGGCTCGAGGCGAACCGCCTCGTGGAAGAGTTCATGCTGCTGGCCAATCGCGTCGTCGCCTCGCACGTGATCAACGAGGAGGCGCACAGAAAGAACGAGATGCCCTTCATCTACCGGGTTCATGAGACGCCCAAGGAGGAGGACGCAAAGTCGTTCCTGAGCGTCATCGAGAATCTCGGCATCCCCTATCGGGCGGGAGATTCCATCGAGCCCGAGGACTATCGCAATATCCTCTCCATCATCCAGAACCTCGAGTTCAAGGACTTCGTGGAGAAGATCGCCCTGTACTCCATGACGAAAGCGGTCTATTCCACCGATAACGTCGGGCACTTCGGCCTCGGCTTCGACGCCTACACCCACTTCACTTCACCCATCCGTCGCTATCCCGACCTCGTGATCCATCGCCTGCTCAAGCGCTACGGCAGGAAGCAGCGGGCCGGCAGAACCAAAGCGCTGCAGAAGTTTCTCGAGCGCACCTGCGAGCACGCCTCTCAGAAGGAGAAGGTGGCGACGGACGCCGAGCGTGAGTATACCAAGCTCAAGTCGATGGAGTTTCTCGCGCGCCGCGTGGGAAACATCTACGAAGGGGTCATCTCCGGCGTCACCTCCTTCGGACTCTTCGTGGAGCTCACCCGCTACCTCATCGA
>CAYOFA010000070.1:2637-5189 GCA_964402885.1 uncultured Spirochaetaceae bacterium | reverse complement strand
CTGAAGTTTCAGATATACAACGGGCTCTTTCTCAACCTGCCGTTCGAGCAGGTGAAGCCGGCGGCGATCATGCTGCCGATGTTCGGCGATTTCTGCAAAGAGCGCCTGGAAGCCGGCGATCACCCCGCGCGGATCGTCGAGGCATTTGGCGAGGAGAAGCTCGACGGGACCACATTCGACGAGCTGAAGAACCTGCTGTTCACCTTCATGCAGATCGTCGAGCGCCAGGTCGTGCTCTTCGACGCCCTCGAGGATGCCGCCTACGGGCTCGTGGAGGACACCGACGGCGCGGGCTCGGTGCGCGACCTTCTGACGCGCCTGGAAGCCGAGAGTAACCTCGGGGCCTATGAGCGGCAGCTCGAGGACTACTGCGTGCGAGTCGTACTAACCGCGCATCCCACCCAGTTCTATCCCGACGAGGTGCTCGCCATCATCACCGACCTCGGCGATGCGCTTCGCGCGGATGACCTGCGCGGCATCCACCGCATGCTCCTGCAGCTCGGGAAGACCCGCTTCATGAACAAGGAGAAACCCACGCCCCTCGATGAGGCGCAGAGTCTGCTGTGGTTTCTCGAGCACATCTTCTATCACACCGCCGCCGGCATACAGCGGCGGCTCGTCGAACCCGTCGCAGGCGATGATCACCACAGGCTCATCGCCGAGCGCCCCAAAATCGAGCTCGGATTCTGGCCCGGGGGCGACCGCGACGGGAACCCGTTTGTCACGTCCGAGCTCACGATCGCCACCGCCAACAGGTTGCGCACGAGCCTCCTGCGGCTTTATCTCGGCGACGTCCGCGAGCTTCTTCGCCGCCTCACCTTTCCCGGCGTTCACGAAGCGATGGAGCGGATCCGCGATCGGCTGAACGTGACCCTCTATCCGCTCATCCGCATCCAGCAGGTCGACTACACGGCTCAGGGTGATTGGGAGGATGCAAGCGAGGACGCCTACGACACCGCGGAGGAGCTTCTCGACGAGCTCGGTGAAGTGCAAACCCAGCTCTACCGCGACCACATGGGCCTGTTTGCCGAGGAGCTCGAGGACCTCATGCTCAAGGTGCGCATCTTCGGCTTTCATTTCGCCTCGATGGACCTCCGGCAGGACAGCCGGGTTCACACCACGGTCATCACCGACATCATCTCGGTGCTCGAGCGGCAGATGGCGAGGCAGGCCGAGGGCGATGAGCCGCAGTTTCAGACCGACTACGGCGGCGCTGCCGTGGAGGAGCGCATAGCCGTACTCGAGGAACTCTCGGCCATGCTTCCCTACGAAGGTGACATCCTCGGGCAGGTTGCCCGCGGCATCACGCGCGATACCGTGCTCTCGCTGCGGGCCGCCCGGGCCATTCAGCGGACGAACGGCCCACGCGGGATGCACCGCTACATCATCAGCAATACGCGATCGGCTGCCGACATCCTCGAGGTCTGGTTCCTCACGCGATGCGCGCTACCCGGCGGTGAGACGATCGACCTCGACATCGTTCCCCTCTTCGAAACGGTCGACGACCTCGAGAACGCCTACGGGATCATGCGCGGGCTCTACAGCCATCGCATCTACCAGGACCATCTCTCACGCCGGGGAAACACGCAGTACATCATGCTCGGCTTCTCCGACGGCACAAAGGACGGCGGATATGTCACCGCCAACTGGGAGATATACTGCACGAAGCAGCGGTTGACCGAGCTTGCCCGCGAGCGCGGTATCCGCGTGGTCTTCTTCGACGGTCGCGGCGGCCCGCCCGCCCGCGGCGGGGGGAACACCTACAAGTTCTACCGCGCCATGGGCCGCGCCATCGAGAGCCGTGAGATCCATCTGACCATCCAGGGTCAGACGGTGAGCTCGAAGTTCGGCACCCACGAGTCCGCCCGGCACAACCTGGAGCAACTGGTGACCTCGGGCCTGGAGAATCAGCTCTACCCCGAGCAGGGCTCGACGCTCACCCGCGAGGACGAGGATCTCCTCCAGGAGATCTCCCGCGCCGCGCACCGCCATTACCGTGCGCTCCGCGAGCACGAGAAGTTCATCCCCTACCTCGAGCGGATGACGCCGCTTCGCTTCTACGGACTCACCAATATCGCAAGCCGGCCCACGAGCCGATCGAGTCAGGGTCGCCTGAGCCTGGAGAATCTGCGCGCCATTCCCTTCGTCGGCGCCTGGAGCCAGCTCAAGCAGAACATCCCCGGATACTTCGGTTTCGGGTCGGCCCTGAACGAGCAGATCGAAGCCGGACGCCTCGAAGAGGTCGCGCGCCTCTACGAGCAGTCGCTGTTCTTCCGCACCCTCGTTGAGAACACCAGGCAGAGCCTGTCGAAGACCTACTATCCGCTGACGAGTTACCTCGAGCATGACAGCGAGTTCGGCGAGTTCTGGCGGCGGCTGCGTGATGAGGCCGAGCTGACCAAGCAGACCTTCGCCCGGATTTCGGGCAGCCGCGAGCTCATGGCGACCGACCCGTCAATGCGGGACTCCATCCGCACGCGAGAGGAAATCGTGCTGCCGGTGCTCGTCATTCAGCAGTATGCCCTGTCGAAGCTCCGCGAGCTCGGAGACGG
>CAYOFA010000070.1:0-2537 GCA_964402885.1 uncultured Spirochaetaceae bacterium | reverse complement strand
GCCGCCGACACCGAGGAACTGCGAGGCATCTTCGAGAAGATGGTGGTAAAGTCGCTCCCGATTATCGTGAACTCGGCGCGGAATGCGGTGTGAGGGTCGGGAGCCTACAACTCCGCGCCGAGCAGAAAGTCGAGAAGGTTGAGCCACCGAACTCCCTCGAGCCTACCCGGCTCGAGCGGATCCATGCTGAGAAGCACCCGCGGGTACGCATCGGGGACGCTCAGAAGCGGGCGAAGCTCACGCCCGAGGGTGGCAGAGGATTCCATCACGTATGCAACCTGAATGTAGATCCGCGCCGCACCGTTCATTGCAAGGAAGTCGATCTCGAGATCGCCGAGATTGCCGACGAAGACATCGAAGCCCCGCCGCCTGAGCTCGAGGTATACCAGATTCTCGAGCAGCCCCGAGAGATCCTCCGTCTGACGACCAACGAGACCCCGGCGGACGCCGACGTCGCCGACGTAGTATTTGCTATTCACCTCGAGAAGACGTCTGCCCTTGATGTCGAAGCGTTGAGCTTCGTGGAAGACAAATGCGTCCGTGAGGTATCTGAGGTAGTTAAGCACGGTATCGACGGTCACACTCCGCCTTCGGCTCTTGAGAAAATCGGCGATTCGCTTCGCCGAAAGCAGGCTCCCTACAGTATCGAACGCGAAGCTCGTGACCGCCTCGAACAGTGCAGCGTCTCTGATGTGATGGCGGGCGATCACGTCGCGAAGTGCGATCGTGTTGAAGACGTCCCGTTGCATCTGCACGACCACCTCCTCGCTGAGGTCGGTGTGCAGCAGCCCGGGTAGTCCGCCGAATGTCAGGTACGTGTCGAGAAGCCGATCTCTCGCTACAGTGGCTCCCTGGGTCAGTTCGTAGAGATCGGCAAACTCACTCAGCGACAGCGGATACACCGGGAGGCGAACGTAACGCCCGGCGATCCCGGTCGCAAGCTCACCGGCAAGCACCGACGCGTTCGACCCCGCAACCACGACCTGGACGCCCTCGCGACTGTTGAGGTCCGCAACGGCTCGTTCCCAGCCCTCGATCTCCTGCACCTCGTCAACGATGACATAAGCTCCCTCGTTCGCACCGCCGCTTTGCTGCTCGACGTAGTCGACCAGGGCGGCCGCGGTTCGGATGCTATCGAACAGGAGCGACTCCTTGTCGACGTATACCACCTTCGCGTCAGACTCGAGTTCGGTGCCAAGTTGTCGCAGCAGGACGCTCTTCCCGACCCGACGCATTCCGGTAACCACCGTGACCGCCGGCGCGGAAAGGAACCGCTTGAGTCGCTCGAGATAGACGCTTCTGGCGAGCTCGACCATGTTTCGATTATAATCGAAGAAATTCGCGGACGTCTATGTATTTCGACTATAGTCGATATTTTCGCCCGGTCCGAACAGACTTTGGTTTGGTCACGATCCGAGTTGATTTTGTCGACGTATTGAATCAGTATATCGGTAACAGCCGCAGCGGTTCACCGCGCAGCTCAGGGGGGCGAGATGAGACGCGTTCTGTTCGTGGTATCCGTATTCGTGCTCGTTGCCGGTGTCCAGATGCTGCCGGCGCAGAACTGGGAAGGGCTGGAGAACGACTTCGAGACGCTCTTCGAGTCCCTCGGACGGGACATCCTGCCGCACATGCAGCAGGCCTCCATCCTCGGCGACGGCCTCTACGATGCCGAGCGGGAGAATTACGGCAATCTCTTCGTGGCATTGACCACGGGCGCGGTGTTCTCCGACGGCTTCAAGGATGATGTCGACTCAGGGAACTACGAAGTGCTGAACGCACCGGCCCTCATGGAGGATGCCTTCGGGGAGCTGCCCTCCTCGGTGTCCGGCTTCTATGATTCCCTCTTTCCTTACCCGGTCCTGCGGGTCGCCGTCGGCTTCGGCATAGGGGATGCGCAGTTTGCGGCCCTCGTTTCCGGCATGCCACGGCAACTCGTGGGCGGGCTCACCAACGATGCGGTTGACGTCGGCGCGCTGAACCTGGGCCTCCGGGGCCGTAAGACGTTGATCTCGGAGATCGGCGCGCTTCCGGCAATCGCAGTAGGCGGCGGCTACACCTTCTCTACTCTCGGCATTGCTTACAGCCTCGACGACTTCAGTCAGGATGCCAACGGCGACACGCTGACCATCCAGGGCGACCTCAGTATCTCGGGCACCGTGCACACTGCAGGCCTCGACCTCTACGCCTCGAAGAGTCTGGCGTTCCTCGTGCCCTTCCTTCGCATCTCACCCTACCTGCAGCGAAGCCGCTACCTCGGCACCGTCGACAATTTCGACGCCACCCAGGGCGGCAACAGCTTCTCCGACTCCACTACCGCCGACGACCCCGAGGCCGAAGTCATTTCCTACGACCTCGCGATGCTTCTTGCAACCGGCTTCGACATCCGCCTCGGAAAGAGCGCCATTTTCCTGCATGGAAACTACTCCACCGGCACCGGCTCCTTCGGCGCAGATCTGGGGTTCCGGCTGGGGTTCTGAACGTCCCACCCGGTCACAGTCCGGCGGAGGTCACAGTCCCGCCCGGGCGATGTAGGC
>CAYOFA010000069.1:14031-16548 GCA_964402885.1 uncultured Spirochaetaceae bacterium | reverse complement strand
CGCCCGCGAGGCGGCATCGATGCTCTCGGCGCTCGATACCGATTCGAAGAATCGCTATCTCGACGCGGTGGCGCGGGCCCTCGAGGCGGCCGCCGGCGAGATCGGCGAGGCGAACGCCCGTGACCTCGAGCGGGCCGAGGCCGAGGGGGTTGCCGCGCCCCTGGTGAAGCGGCTTGCCTTCGGCGAGAAGAAGCTCGCACAGGTCGTGCGCGGACTCGAGGACATCGCCCGCCTGCCGGATCCGGTCGGCCGTACGCTCTCGGCCCGGGAGCTCGATGAGGGGCTGGAGCTCTACCAGAAGTCCTACCCCCTCGGCGTCATCGGGATGATCTTCGAATCGCGCCCCGACGCGCTGGTGCAGATGGCCGGCCTCTGCCTCAAGAGCGGGAACGCGGTGCTTCTCAAAGGCGGACGCGAGGCGCTCGAGACGAACCGCGTTCTCGCGCGGGTCATCGGCGAGGCCACGCAGCACGCGGGCCTCGATGCCGCGTGGATACACCTGCTCGAAACCCGCGAGGACGTGACGGCGATGCTCGACCTCTCGGAATACATCGACCTCATCGTGCCGCGCGGCTCGAACGAGTTCGTCAGGCACATCATGACGCATACGACGATCCCTGTGCTCGGCCACGCCGACGGGGTCTGTCACGCCTACGTCCATCCGGACGCCGACGTTGCGCAGGCGGTCGAGGTCGCGGTGGATTCGAAGACGCAGTACGTTGCCGTCTGCAATGCCATAGAGACGCTCCTCGTTCACGCAGACGCCGCGGCTGCCTTCCTGCCGCCCATGGCCGAGGCCATGCGGGAGAAAGGAGTTGAGCTCCGCGGCTGCGCGCGAACGCGCGAGATTCTGCCGGATGTCGCAGCGGCCGGGGAGGAGGACTGGAGCGCGGAGTACCTCGACTACATCCTCGCCGTCCGCGTGGTGGACTCGATGGAGGAGGCGATCTCCCACATCAACAGCTACGGTTCCCATCACACGGATCTCATCCTCGCCGCGGACGAACGCGCGGTGTCCACCTTCATGGACCGGGTGGACTCGGCCAGTGTGATGTGGAACTGCTCGACGCGCTTTGCCGACGGGTTCCGCTACGGACTCGGGGCCGAGGTGGGAATCTCCACGAGCAAAATCCACGCGCGGGGGCCGGTCGGCCTGGAGGGGCTCGTGACGTACAAGTGGCTGCTCTACGGCTCGGGGCAGCTCGTCGCCCGGTACTCCGGCGAGAACGCCCGCAGGTACTCCCACAGGACCATACAAACCGATCATGCGTGATCTATCCGGCGTTCGCCGGGTGGTGGTGAAGATCGGAACGAACGTCCTCACCACCGACGGCGCGCTCGACGACGACTATATCGACACGGTCTCCTCGCAGGTGGCGGAGCTCATCGCCGGTGGCCGTCAGGTACTCCTGGTGAGCTCCGGCGCCATCGGTATGGGCGCCCGGGAGCTCGGGCTCGAGCACAAGGTCACCAACATCACCATGAGGCAGGCCTGCGCGGCGATCGGCCAGCCGCTTCTGATGAACAGCTACCGCCGTGCCTTTGCCTCACGGAACATGGAGGTGGCGCAGGTGCTGCTGACCCGCGAGGTGCTGGACCGGCGAAAGAGCTACGTGAATCTCAGAAACGCCGTCGAGTCCCTGCTCTCCCTCGGCGTGGTGCCCATCTTCAACGAGAACGACAGCATCTCGACGGAGGAGATCGGCACCGCCTTCGGTGACAACGACAGGCTCAGTGCCCTCGTCGCAAGCAAGGTTGATGCTGAGCTCCTCGTGATGCTCACCGATATCGACGCACTCTACGACAGCGATCCGCGCAAAAACCCCGCTGCCCGGCCGGTTCGCACCGTGGAGAAACTCACAGAGGACATCGAGGAGATGGCAGGCGCCGCGGGAAGCGCCTTCGCCACCGGCGGTATGCGCACCAAGCTCGCGGCCTGCGCCATCGCCGAGAAGGCGGGATGTCAGGTGATCCTCGCCCACGGGCGCGAGGATCGGGTGCTTCCGCGGGTGCTCGCGGGGGAAGAGCTCGGCACCCTGTTCCTCGCCGGGCGCAAGCTCAAGAACCGCACGCGCTGGATCATGAACGCTGAACCCCAGGGCGTCATCACGATCGACGCCGGCGCCCTCGCGGCAATCCGACGGCACAACAGCCTGCTGCCGACCGGCATCACCGACGTCGAGGGGATGTTCGAGGCGGGCGAGGTCGTGGAGGTGCGCTGCCCCGGCTGCGGCGACGTGGAGATCAAACTGGTTTCCGGGCTCAACAGCCGTGACCTCTCTCAGGTGGTCGGCCAGCGGTCCGAACAGGTCGCCGAGCGGCTCGGCCCCGGCGCGCGGGATATCGTGGCGCGCCCCGAGGATATCGTGTTCATCGACGAGGAGGGCCGATGAGCTTTCGCACCAGGGTCGGGATCGCGGACCTGGAGGTCGATTGCGTCATCGGCGCGAACTCCGACGAGCGCGATCGTGAGCAAGCGGTCCTGATCTCGTTCGAGATCGAGTACGGCCCCGGCGG
>CAYOFA010000069.1:11832-13931 GCA_964402885.1 uncultured Spirochaetaceae bacterium | reverse complement strand
TCGAGACGCTCGCGCGGGTGGTGGCGGAGGACCTTTCCCGCGATGAGCGTGTGGTCGCCCTCACTGTCGAATGCCGCAAACCCGGCGCCCTCGCGGACGCCGCTTACGCCCGTGCGCGAGTAACCTGGGAACGCGACTGAGGCCTCGCGACCGTCAGCCGCCACAGCCTGCGCGATGAGCGTCTGAGCTCCTGCACGCGGGTCGGTGACAGCGGTCGCTCCCCGTAGCGTTCTTCGGCGTGGCCGTCGAGAACGGTGGATACTTCCGCCGCAGCGGCGGGACGGCCGGCGAGCAGCCGGGTGCCGAGCTCGCGCGGGGTGAGCCCATGCGATACATGCACTCCGGCCACATGTGCCTGTAGGCGAAGCAGCACGAGCGCCCGCGCCCCCGGCGGGCCGAACCCCAGCAGGACGGCGACGAACCGCAGCAGCTCACGAACTCCACTCGACCACTCGCTCCTGGATTCTGCGGCAGCGGCGGCAAGCATTCGGCGCAGGCGCCGAACGATAAACCGGACGATAACGACAGCGAGAGCCAGTGCCGATACTGCAGCCGCCGCGATGAAAATGGGTGTGGCGATGCGGGCGAGGGCTTCCTCGAAGCCGCTTGGCGCTCCCGACGCAGCCGCCTCGCCCCCGCCGCCGGAGGTGACACTCCCGGACGTTGCGACGGCGCGGCCGACGAGAAGAAACCCCAGCAGTCGCTTCAGAAAGGGGAGGGCCGGCTCCGCGAGAGCGGCGAATCCCGAGGCTGCGCGGGCGGCGACGGCGCCTCCGGCCGGCGCCAGGATGGTCACGGTCGCGGCAACGGCAACGGCGCCGGTGAGCACCAGCGGCACACCGAGACCTCGCCGGTATCCTGCGGGGATTACGGCCTGCGTGCGCTGCGCCCCGACCAGTCCGGCGACGCCGAGAACAAGAAACCCCGCCATCGCTGCCGCCGTCTCGGTCATCCGCAGGTTGGTGGCCCAGGACAGCAGTGCGAGTGCTAGTATCGCCCCCGCGCCGAGGTCGAACGGCCCGTGCGCGCGCCCGGTGACATCGACGGGAAGCGCGAGCCCCGCGGACGCGACGGGTACGACCGGCAAAAGGCGCAGAGCCGACGTCCCGAGCAGGGGAGCGAGGGCGAGGATGACGGCGCCGAAACCCGCCGCAGCCATGCCGAGACGGCGGCGGGGGCCCTCCGCCGCCCGGCGGAAGCCGCGTGAAAAGAGAATCGCGGCCGCCGTCAGGAGCAGATCGGGAGGCAGCAGCGAGAACGCGTCGAGTACGAAGGCGCTACAGGCGTACACCCACCAGAACGTGGCGCCGAGGAGGAGAGCGTTAGCCATGGAGGATCTCCTGCGGGGTCACCACGGTTACGGGTGTCCGGGCGAGCTCTCCCCCGGGCACCGTCATTTCGGCAAGAAGCCGATCCGGCCGTCGGGCGAAGTAGATGCACACATCATCTCTGCCCATGCGCCCGAGTGCTTCACGGATGTCGTGGTCGGACCGCGGGGTCAGGCGAGCAAGCTCAGTCAGTATGCGCCTGAGCGGATCGTCGCCCCTGACCTCGGTGTCACGGCCGGCGCGGGCGCCGTCGCTGACCAGATGCATCGCACAGCCCTCCCTCGCGAGCTCCACGGCTGTCGCGGCCACCGCCTCGAGCATCTGCTCGAACTGCTCGCTATCATCGGTGAAACCGTCCACCTCGAGGAACCCGGCCACCTCGACGACGAGCACGACGGTCCGATCCGCGCTCGGCTCGAAGATGCGGGTCTGCACGACACCCCGCCGGGCGGTTGCCGGCCAGTGAATGTGGCGGGCCGGGCCGCGTCCGTGGTACTCCCGCGTGCCGATCCAGTAGACAGGATCATCCACGGCACCTGCGGCACGGTGATTGCCGAGCGGCGCCGTCGAGGGCAGGGAGGGGTGCGCGGGTAAGCCGATCCGGGGAAACACGTACACCGTCTCCCGTCCGCTTCCCGACACCGGAAGGCGCAGCATCCCCATGGGGTCGCCCGCGCGAATATCGCGTATGGAGATCTCGTACACGCCCCGCCGGGTGGCGGGGAAGTCCACGGCGAAGCGGTGGTTTCCGCGCTTCGGAAGGAACAGAAG
>CAYOFA010000069.1:9563-11732 GCA_964402885.1 uncultured Spirochaetaceae bacterium | reverse complement strand
GCCGACCGGCTCGAGTATCACGTCGACCTCGACCCAGGCGGGCAGCAGGAATGTACTGACGACCTCGATGCCTACGGCGAGGGATTCCCCGCGGAAGAGAACGCTGCCCCCCGGGTCGAGCGTCGCCGAGATGCGTGCTGCGCCCCGCCGGGCCCACGTCCGCGCAACGACACCGACCGAGAGGACGGCGGCCACGGTGGCCGCCACAGCCGGGGCGCCGGTACTCGCGGCGACGACGGTGAGGGCGAGGAGACCCGCTGTCACCAGTCCTATGGCAAAGACACTGTTGAACCGGGGCTCGGCCGTCCTCATGGTACGGGTACGGTATCAGTGATGCCGGCGACGATGTGCTCGGCGTCGGTGCCCCGGGCGCGTTCGGCCGACGTGAGCACCAGGCGATGAGCGAGCACCGGGACGGCGAGCGCCTTCACATCGTCGGGCTCGACGAAGTCGGCGGTGCGCAGCGCCGCCCGAGCCTGTGCGGCACGCATCAGTGCGAGACTCGCGCGGGGGCTCGCCCCGTAGCGCACCGCATCCGCGGTCCGGGTCGCCGAGACGAGGCGCACGACATAGTCCCGGATTGCGTCGGAGACGTGTATGGCGGCCCGCGCCGCCTGGGCTTCGGTGATCGCCTCGGGCGTGGTTACGGCACCCACGTGTGCGAGGGGATCATCCTGCTGAAACCTCGAGAGAATCGACTGCTCCTCGTCGGCGTCGGGATAGCCGATGCGCACCCTCATGAGGAAACGGTCGAGCTGTGCCTCCGGCAGGGGAAACGTGCCTTCGAGCTCTATCGGGTTCTGGGTGGCGATGACGAAGAACGGGCGCGGGAGGGCGTACGTGTCTCCCTCGATTGTGAGCTGCCCCTCTGCCATGCTCTCGAGCAGGCTCGACTGCGTCCGGGGAATGGTCCGGTTTATCTCGTCGGCGAGGACGACATGGGCCATGAGCGGACCCGGACGAAAGTCGAACCGGCCGCTGTGCTGGTCGTAGACGTTATATCCGGTCACATCGGAGGGCAGCATATCGGGGGTGAACTGGATTCGGCGGAAGGTGCCGCCGAGAGCCGCGGCAAGGGCCCGCGCAAGGACGGTCTTGCCGAGGCCGGGCAGGTCTTCGATGAGCACATGGCCCTGGGCAAGCAGCGCGACGGCGAGCAACTCGACGACCGAGCGCTTCCCCACGAAGACCGTCGATGCGGTATCAATAACCGTGTTGATGGGTGTGGTGGCGGGTGTCATACAGTTCCGCTCACCGTATCCGAGATCGTACAGCCGGGCAAGTATTTCGCTTGACAGCCGCCATGCTGTGTACTAATTTAGGCCAAGTTCAAACCAGAAAATAGCCCGGACATACAAGGAGTCGATGAATGGCTGCAAACATCTCCAAGAACGCTCGTCGCGAAGGTGCGCATGAGCTCGTAAGCCGCTGGGGCGGCAAGATTATCATGAAGTCGGTTTTCGAGAACGGAAAGATGAAGCACTACGCGGTCTGCGAAAAGACCGGTAATCAGGGTCGTCGTCCCAAGGACCTCATGTAAGCACGGATCGTTCATGAGAACGTCGCCGGGTAGCTCCGAAACGCGGAGACGCCCGGCGTTTTTTTTGCCCCGGAGGTCTCATCATGATCCTGTCCGGTAGACAGATTCACCACAGACTCGGGAAAGAGATCATCATCGATCCCTACAATCCCGACCAGCTCAACCCCAACAGCTACAATCTCCGCCTCCATGACGAGCTCGTGGTATACGACGCGCCGGTTCTCGACATGCGGACCGAAAACCCCGTCTCGCGGATTACGATCCCTTCCGACGGTTTGGAGCTCGAGCCTCACCGTCTCTACCTCGGGCGTACCGTCGAGTACACCGAGACCGACGGGGTCGTGCCGATGCTCGAGGGGCGTTCCTCCATCGGCCGCCTCGGACTCTTCGTTCATATCACCGCCGGCTTCGGCGACGTGGGGTTTCGGGGATACTGGACCCTCGAAATCTTCTGCGTGCAGCCGATCCGGATCTATCCCGGGGTTCAGATCTGCCAGATCTTCTATCACACGATCGAGGGAGATTACGACGGCTACGAGGGCGGGAAGTACCAGAACAACACGGGAATCCAGCAGAGCCTGCTCTACCGCGAGCTCGGCCGCACCTCGTGACCCGGGCGGCCCGGAGCG
>CAYOFA010000069.1:7426-9463 GCA_964402885.1 uncultured Spirochaetaceae bacterium | reverse complement strand
GCCGGCGCCGCTGCCGGCCGCCGCCCGCGCTACCCGTCTTCCACCAGAACGAGTCGCCCGCCCTCCAGGCGCCGGTAGAAGCAGGTCCGCGCGCCGGTGTGGCAGGTGACGTCGCCGACCTGCCTCACGAGAAGCAGTACGGCATCCTGGTCACAGTCGACGCGAATCTCGCGGACCTCCTGCACGTTGCCGGATGACTCACCCTTCTTCCACAGCCGGCCGCGCGAGCGGGAGTGGTAGTGGGCGTACCCGGTTGCAAGGGTGCGTTCCCAGGCCTCACGATCCATGAAGCCGACCATCCGCACCTCTCGCGAGTCGACATCCTGTGCCACGGCGGTCACGAGCCCGCCGAGCTTCTCGAAATCGAGTGCGGGTGCGCCGCCCGGCGCCTCGAGGTTGCTCACTGCAGCACTCCCCGAAGCTCGTCCGCCGACTTCGGCACCCAGCGGTCTCCCACCCGCTTCATGCCGTAGACGGTGCTGAGCTTTCGCTCGAGGCCCGCATGGAGTTTCTGCGCGGTGCCGCGAAGATCCGCGGTGGGGTCCTCGTCTGTGGGGTAGGCGGGATCGTCGAGCTTGATACCGCTCGTCATGAGGGTTTCGAGAAGTACCTTCGCGGCGAGGAAGCGCTCGTACTTGTCGACGCCGAAGACGACGAAGTCGTCGAGCATCCCGATGATCTCCCAGGTGACCTGCTCGGCCTGCGAGTACTTTCCCGCGTCCTTGTCCTGATCGCTGAACCGCACCGGCAGGTTTTCGATGATATGATCGATGGCGCCTGCCAGATACTCGAGGTTGAAGAGGCCGGTCGCGCAGTTGAAGAGGATCTTTTTGCCGTTACGTTCAGCTTCGGCGACCTCGTCTTTCCCGACCGCAACGCCGAGATCCGCGGCGTTCATCATGTCGTTCTGATCAACGACGAGAATACCGCCTTTCACATCCACCGAAGTACGAAAGGAGAAATCGAAGGCGGCCTCCTTCCCGCTGAGGGCGAGATAGGCCACCGAGGCAGGATCGACGGTGAAGCCGAGGTTGTCGACGTTGCCGATGTAGGCAAAGTACTTGCCGCTTTCGTAGAGGCCCCGATAGATATCGCGCAGCACCTGGAAGTTCTGCCCGTGCCCGCCGGGAATCGGAAGGGTTTCGCCCTCCCGGCCGAAGGCGCGGGTGAAGACGCGTTTCGGACGGCCCTCCTCGGAATGGGTGTAGGCGGCAAGCAGGGGTTGCACCCCGGTTTCGGCGCGGGTGATGTCGATGCCCGTCGCGTCGATCAGGTCGGCGAGCATGGGGCTGTTACGGTACTCGTCGTACGTACGGGCGATTTCTTCGGTGTTGTAGACACTCGTCATCTGGAACAGCGGCGCGGCAGGATCGGGAAGCTTCGAAGCGTCGTCGCCGGCGCGCAGCTGGTACTCGAGCGCGAGGATGAGGAGACTGCGCATTTTGAGCTCGAGGAAGCTCGGGCCCGGTGTGCCGTCGGGTTGCAGGAAGGCGGGAGTGATCCCCTTCGCCCGTCCCCGGGAGATATCGGCAAGTTGCTGAAACTCCGCTCCGAGCAGATCGAGGAGGCTCTCATCGAGCTTCGCGTTCTTCTTGTAGTCCGCGTAGCTGGTCGCCGACCCGCCGTTGAGCACGCCGTAGGCCACCCGTGGAAGAAGTTGCATCCCGAGGGACGCGAGCTCCGCCTTGCCGAACACCAGCTCATCGCCCTCGACGCGCCCGAAGTCCCTCACCGCATGGTCGTGACCGAGCATGGCGCCCACGCGGGCTTCCGCCGTCTCACGGTGGACCCTGATGGTCACCTCTCCTGTCATGTCGACGACCTGCTCTCCGTCGATGCGGGGGATATCTTTCACCTGCACAGGCTCGATGTTGTCGTATTTGCCTGCATTGTAGTTGTGGAGAATGCGAGATGTGAGCCCGACGTCGATGTTCTTCTCTTCCATGTTCCTGATTACTGCCTGCGGAATCTCGCTCATCGTGTTGCTCCTTATCTGAAACTATACAATGACCCCGCAGACGGCGTCCAACTACAGCG
>CAYOFA010000069.1:1791-7326 GCA_964402885.1 uncultured Spirochaetaceae bacterium | reverse complement strand
GCGTCCGACTACGTGGTTGCGCCCCGTCCCCGTTTGATTTAGCATTCCTGCGCGGCGAGGGGGAAAGGTGATTGAGGACGCAGGGCACTTCCGGTTGCTCACCCAGAGCGACTTCGACGGCCTGGTGTGTGCAGCGCTACTCCGCAATCTCGGTTTGCTCGATGCGGTGAAGTTCGTGCATCCGCGCGAGATGGAGGAGGGACTGATTCCCGTTTCGCAGCGGGATATCGTCGCCGACCTTCCCTACGTGGAGGGCGTCCATCTGGTGTTCAACCACGATTACGGCGAGCAGCTGCGGGTCGGCGACAAGGCAAATCACATCGTAGAGCCGGGCTCCCGCTCGGCCGCGCGCGTCCTCTACGACCACTACGGTGGGCCGGCGACCTTTCCCGACATCTCCGAAGACATGCTCCTCGCCGTCGATAAGGGCGATGCGGGCGACTTTGCACGGCAGGAGGTGCTGCGCCCGGAGGGTTGGGTGCTCCTGAACTTCATTCTCGACCTCCGCACGGGTCTCGGCCGCTTCAAGAACTTCCGCATCTCCAACCATGAGCTCATGCTGTCCCTCATAGACGACATCAACCGCAACTCCATTGAGGAAATACTGCGGATTTCGGATGTCGCCGAGAGGGTGAAGCTCTACTTCGCGCATCAGGAGCCCTTCAAGCGACAGGTCGGCGAGGCGTCGGTACTCCATCACAACGCCCTTCTCCTCGACCTCAGGCCGCTCGAATCCATTTTTGCCGGAAACAGATTCGTGAAATACGCCCTCTTCCCGCGCGCGAACATCTCGATTCAGGTCATGTGGGGCTTCGAGCGCCGCAATACCGTCATCAGCATGGGCAAGTCGATCTTCAACCGGACCTCGCGGGTCAACGTGGGCTCCCTCATGCGCCGCCACGGGGGCGGTGGTCACGAGGCGGCCGGGACGTGCCAGGTGCAAAACGACGAGGCTGATGAGGTGATCGAGGAGCTTCTGAAAGACGTCGAGGACGTGTAGCGACGCGGCAGCGGGGCCGTGTCCGCGGGCGCAGCTACCTGCCCCGCTTGCGCCGGAAGATCATCACGCGCTCAAAACGATTCTCCTCGCCCCGGACGAGCCGGCCGAAGTTGCTCCGGTGGGTGAAGAGTATCAGAGCCGCAAGCGGGACGCTGAGGTAGCGCAGGAACAGCGGTATGTCGTGAATGCCTGTGGTGACGACGACCATCATGATGATGGGAAAGCTGATCGCTGCGAGGATGGATCCGAGCGAGGTGTAGCCGGAGAGCACGAGTGCCACGATGAAGACCAGGAAGGCGCCGGCGAACGAGACGGGGTAGAGGGCAAGCAGAACGCCGCCGGCGGTGGCCACGCCCTTGCCGCCCTTGAACCGGGCAAAGATCGTCCAGATGTGTCCGACGATCGCGGCCGCGCCCGCCGCAAATCCGACGACGGCCGGGCTCATTGCCTCCGGCGCGGGGAATAGACCGGCGATGAGGACCGCCGCCGCGCCTTTGCCGATGTCGCCTGCCACCACGCCCAGCCCGGCCGTGCCGCCGAACACCCGGAAGGCGTTGGAAGCGCCGGCGTTACCCGAGCCGTGCTCGCGGATGTCCTTTCCGAAGAAAACCTTCCCGACGACGATACTCGTCGGTATCGAACCGAGCAGATATCCGATCGGCAGGGTCAGGAGCCAGAGCATCACTCGCCGGCGTCGAGGTAGGCCACGGCGGTCGTGCCGAACCCCGTATGGGAGGCCAGCACCGGCGCTGCATCCAGGACGAAGATCTCACCACGCGGGGTGAACCGGCGCTCGAGCTCGCGCTTGAGTGCGTAGGCGTCGTCCTCGTTGTTCACGTGGGTCACGGCGAAATCGACCGGCTTCGCAGGATCGATTTCCTTCTCGATCTTGCGCAGGATCCTTCTGATGCCGCCCTCGAGGCTTCGCACGTAGCCCTCGGATACGGCCCGGCCCTCTTTGTTGATCGTCATCACCGGCAGTATCCCCAGAAGCTTCGCCAGAAAGCCCTTGCTCTTGCTGACTCGGCCGCCCTTCACCATCCATTTGACGCTTCGCACGGCAACGAGAAGCCGCAGCTTTCCGACGAGCCTGCGCGCGAGGGCGGTGACCTCCGCCGCGTCGGCGCCGTCCTCGATCGCCTCGCAGAGACGGCGAACCACCAGCCCCGTGGCGATCGACAGATTCTTCGTGTCGACGACTTCCACGGAGCCTTCGCCGAGCTCGGCGGGAATGCCGGTGCGCGCAGCGTCGACGGTGCCGCTGAGAGCTCCCGAAATACTGAGCGTAATGAGATTTCGATAGTAATGGCCGAGAAAGCTGTACTGCTTGCGAAACTCATACGCAGTGGGCTGCGAGGTCGTGGGGTGAGGGCGGTCCTCCTCGGCCAGGAGCTCGTAGAACCGATGCGCGCTCAATCCGATTTTGTCGACGTAGCGCTGCATGCCGAAGTTGATGGACAACGGCACGACCGCGATATAGGGCTTCTCGGCGAGCTCCTGCGGAATATCGCAGGCGGAGTCCACCACGATGGCGACATCACCATGTGCGGTGTGCGCGGTCTCGAACTGCTTGGACATGTCGTCGGCCTTGGGGCCGATAACCTCGCCGTAGCTTCCTGCCCTCTCGAAGACCTGCTCCGGTTCGTTCGTGTGGATATGAATCCTGGCTTTCCGCGATGAGCCGGCAACGATGAGCGAGTTGCCGAGAGGCTCGAGCTCGCGGCGCAGCTGTGCCACGGGGATGTCCTCTCCCTCCACGAGGCACTCGGTGCAGTAGCGCGCGGAAATGTCGGCATCCGCCGCGGTTATCGTCGGTTCCTGGATCTCCTCGAGCTCGGGGATCTCCTCCGCCTCGCGGATTCGCCCGCTCGTCATGAAGAGATGGATGCCTTCGATCATGTGCACGAAGCCGAGGGCGCCGGCATCCACGACCCCCGCCCGCTTGAGCGCGGGGAGTTTCTCGGTCGTATGCTCGAGCGCCTCCTTCGCGGCGCGAAACGATTCCTGGAACGCGGCGATGAAGTCCTGTGTCTTCGAGGAGCTCTCGAAGAAGCTCTGTCCCCAGCTTTTTATGACGGTGAGGATGGTGCCCTCTTTCGGGCTCGAGAGGGCCTGGTACGCGTATGAGACCGCATTCCTGACGCCGCGGGCGAAGGCGTAGGAGGAGACCGTTACCGTGTCGTGAAACTCCTCGGCGAGGCCGTGGAAGAACTGTGCGAGGATTGCGCCGGAGTTGCCGCGTGCACCCATCAGAGCCGCATCGGCGGCAACCCGTGTCGTTACGGCGACCGAGCGGTCGTGCGTATGTGAGAGGCCCTGGATGACGGCGGCGATGGTACCGGCCATGTTCGTGCCGGTGTCACTGTCGGCGACCGGAAATACGTTGATCCTGTTGAGCTGATCGGTGTACTGGAGCAGCCGGCGACCACCCGCTATGAGTGCCCGTCTGAGCCGCTGTCCGTCAATGTACTGAATGTTCATGGACGTATCTCCCTCGCCACCGGGGCGTCGCGTATAAGCTACGGCGCCCGTGGTACCACGTCAAGCCGCAGCCGCTCCTTGGAACCCGTCGGCCCTCTCTGTTATACTCAGAAAAGGAAGCATATCCTGAACGTGTACAAGGAGAAAAGATTATGAATGAAACGATAATGAAAGCGCTTGGAGCCGAGGCGGACGATCTCCTCAATTACAAGCCCAAGTTTCCAAAGGACGATCTCTACCTGCCGGGGCCGGATTTCGTTGACCGCGTATGGGTCGGATCGGACCGCAGCCCTGCCGTGCTGCGCAACATGCAGCTCATTTTCGATCACGGCCGACTCGGGGGCAGCGGCTATCTCTCGATCCTTCCGGTGGATCAGGGCGTCGAGCACTCCGCGGGGGCGAGCTTTGCTCCGAATCCGATCTACTTCGACCCCGAAAACATAGTGAAGCTCGCCATCGAAGGCGGATGTAATGCGTGCGCATCGACCGTCGGCGTCCTCGGCGCGGTGGCCCGCAAGTACGCCCACAAGATCCCCTTCGTTGCGAAGATCAATCACAACGAGCTGTTGACCTACCCCAATACCTTCGATCAGATCCTCTTCGGGAATGTCGACATGGCCTTCGACATGGGCGCGGCGGCAATCGGTGCGACCATCTACTTCGGCTCCGAGGAGTCCGCGCGCCAGATCGTCGAGATCTCCGAGGCATTTCATCGGGCCCACGAGCTCGGTATGGCCACTATCCTGTGGTGCTACATGCGAAACGACGCCTTCAAGACGAAGGATGCCGACTATCACACGTCCGCCGACCTCACCTCCCAGGCCAACCATCTCGGCGTGACCATCGAGGCCGACATCATCAAGCAGAAGATGCCGGATGTGAACGGCGGCTACAAGGCGCTCAATATGGGCAATTCGAGCTACGGCAAGACCGATGAGCGTATCTACACCGAGCTCGCGAGCGACCATCCCATCGACATGACCCGCTATCAGGTGATGAATAACTACATGGGCCGTGCCGGCCTCATCAACTCAGGCGGCGCATCGAAGGGCAAGGACGATCTGAAGACCGCCGTGCGAACGGCCGTGATCAACAAGCGCGCCGGCGGCATGGGGCTGATCTCCGGTCGCAAGGCGTTCCAGCGTCCCATGAAGGAGGGCGTCGGGTTGCTCAACGCCATTCAGGACGTCTATCTCGATTCCGACGTGACGGTGGCGTAGCGGGTGCCGGCAGCGCTCCCCCGGCCGCCGGCCGCGCCCGGCGGTGTGCCGGCCGCGCCCGCGGGCGCCGCCCGCCGGGGTCCGCTCAGGTCCCGATATCGGTGAAGACCCAGAGGTCCGGCATGTCTTTCACGAGGCGTGCCGGGCACTGAGTCGGGCTCCCGTCCTTCGATACGAACGCTTTCAGCGCGTTCTTCTTCCCCTCTCCGAAAAACAGTAGCACCACCATCGTCTCGGGCGCCGTCAAAAGGGCGGGTGTGGCGCTCATACGCCGTGGTGGTGGCTTCGGCGCGTCCTCGACGGGCACGAAGAGCCGCGAGGTTTCGGTGAGCTCCGGTGCCCCGGGAAAAAGGGACGCGATATGCCCGTCTTCGCCGACGCCGAGAAGCGCGATGTCGAGGTGAGCCGCCGCGCGGCGAAACTCCTCTTCGTATGCACCGACGCCGAGATCCGCGTCGCCCTCCGCGCAGATAAAGGGATGGATGCGATCGGCCGGCGGCGCAGCTTTGCGGCCGGCCAGCGGGTCGAGGAGGGCCTCCCGCACGATGCGGTAGTTGCTCTCCTCGCTTTCGAGGGGCACACAGCGCTCGTCCACGAAGAATAGGTCGACTGCATCAAAGGGTGCATCGGATCCGGCCAGGGTTTCGAGTACCCCCGCAACCGACCGGCCTCCCGGCACTCCCATGGTGGCACGCCCGGCGCGGTCAGTGCGCTCGGCCAGGCGTTCCCGCAGGATAGCCGCTGCCTGGGCCTCCGCCCGGGCTCTGGATTTGTTGACAACCTTCACCGGCTGTCTCCTGTGTGTTCGCGTAGCATGCGCGGAGTCTAACCCGA
>CAYOFA010000069.1:0-1691 GCA_964402885.1 uncultured Spirochaetaceae bacterium | reverse complement strand
CCCGCGGGCTCGAGGGAGATCGCGATGGTCCGCAGGTGCTCATCGCGCGTGGGCCAGAGGGTTGCAATGCACTCGCTCGCCGCGGTTACCAGCGGCAGCGCCGTGTTGAGGCCGAGGACGCAGTCCTCGAGCTCGACCTCCAGGCGACCGCGTCGCGACATCGTGTAGAGTACCGTATCGGGGAGCGCGCGGAAGTATCGCGCGAGATCCAGCCGGTCGAAGGAACCGCTTTCGTAGACGAGCTCGTGTGCGAGGATCTGGCAGCGGATACGGCGGTCCATGGCGCCGGCGGACCCTTCGGCGACCGCCGGAGACTCGATGTCACCGAGGCTGCGCAGGGTGGAGCCGACGCGATGGTGGATCATCCGTAGCACATCCTGGTGGGACCGGGCGGTCTCGGCGAGCTCGAGCTCGCGCCGCTTTCGCTCGCTGACATCGTCCTGAAACACGAGATACTGCGAGGCCTGCTGATCGAGGTCGAAGACGGGGTAGACGCGAAACCAGCACCACTTCGACTCGCCGGAGCGGGTCCAGATGATGCGGTCCGCCTCCCACGCGCGGGTGCCGGTGAGCGCGCGCGCCAGTTCGTCTTCCTGCTCCTCCTGCACGTAGCCGGCAAACAGGTCGTAGAGCCTCGCGCCGTGGACCTCTTCCGGGCGCGCGCCGTTCATTCTGAAAAACGCCGGGTTCGCGTAGTCGACCAGGCCGTCGCCGTCGGCGATGCAGACGGCGGTATCGATCTGCTCGATTGCAAAGGAGAGCTGCCGCAGGCGCTGTTGCGACCGCTTGCGCTCGCTGATGTCCCGGATGATACCGACGGTCCCGACGAAGTAGCGCTTCGCGGTGTCGGTGCGGTACTGGCCGGTTGCCGTGATCTCGCCGTAGGAGGTGAGAGAGGCGATCATCGGCGCCTCGTCATGTTCGCTCGTGCCGTTGCGGCGGCGGAGGCGGATTTCGAGGCCGGTGGTGCGGCGATCGGCGGTGCGCCGCTCATCGAAGAGGCCCGGAGCCGCCACGGGGCCGGTTTCCTTGCCCTGGAAATCGCGCAGCACCTTCCTCCGGCTGACCCGGGGCAGATCGGCGCGGTCGACGATGGTGCTGAAATGCTGTCCGATGAGCGTCGAGGGCTCGTACCCCAGGCTCCGAACCGACTCGTTTACGAAGGTGAAGTACCCGTTGGGATCGATGCGATAGACGATGTCCGGAAGCGCCTCCACGAGGCTGCGATAGCGATCCTCGCTCGACCGGATGATGTCACGGGTCGTTTCGTCGCGATCCTCATCGCGCAGGAGCTTGCGAACGAGCGATGCAACGAGCAGGGCGTAGTGCCCGCCCTCGTCCTTTAACAGAAACTCGCTGCCGTGCCGCGCGTGAGCGCGGCTGAGCTCGCCCTCGGAGCCCGGAGAACCGAGGACGATACTGCGGGCCGAGCCGAGGGAATCGAGCATGTCCTCCAGTGCGGGCCCGGCGAGGTCGGTATCGATGACCACCACGTCCGACTCCGGCAGGTTGCCGATGCCGGTCGCTTCCTCAGGGGTATCGTAGGAGACAATTGTCAGAGGCACGTTCCATTGCCTGCCGGCCTCCTGGAGGTCGGAGACCACCCGGGTGTCTGCGGTTACAAGGTGCAAGGTCTGCTTTGCCATCGCGGGGTGGAGTATATCACAGCCACGGCGAGCGCGCATTTCGCT
>CAYOFA010000068.1:6048-16616 GCA_964402885.1 uncultured Spirochaetaceae bacterium | reverse complement strand
TGCGCCCAGGAGGACTCGAACCTCCGACCCACAGCTTAGAAGGCTGTTGCTCTATCCGGCTGAGCTATGAGCGCGGAATGTCGGGATGAGAGGATTCGAACCTCCGATCTCCTGCTCCCAAAGCAGGCGCCTTAGCCACTAGGCTACATCCCGGGATGTGTGGCGGCATTATAGCGGAGTGCGCGGGCCGCGGTCAACGCGCAGCCGAGCGAACGACGACCTCGACGTCCACGGAGATGCGTGCACCTGCCGGCGTGGTGTCGGTAAACGAGAGAACGTCACCATGCCGGACGCCGGGCGGAACGTCGATTCGGTGGGCGCCGTCCGCCAGCTCGAGCTCCCTCGAAGTGCCGCGTCGCGCCTCCTTCGGAGTCAACCGGAGCTCGATCCGGTAGTGCCTGCTCCGGCGCCTCCCGCCGGCGCCTCGCGGCCCGGCGCCTCCATGCGCGGCGCCCGGAATAACGCCCGAGAGAACATCGCCGAGGCCTCCGCCGAACACCCGCTCGAAGATGCCGAACAGGTCGCCGCCGAATATCGACTCCACCCCGCTGCCGAGGCCGGGTCCGGGGCCGAAACCGAAACTGAAACCGCTGCGTCGCTGTCCGGGACTGCGAGTCCGGAACCGCGGGCCGCCCGGGCCGGCATCGCGCGAGTGGGCACGTCGCCGCTCGGGGGTACGGATCGACTCGTAGGCATCGTTCAGGCGACAGAAGTAGTTCTCGTCGCCACCGTCCGCGTCGGGATGCTCCTGCTTGGCGAGGCGCCGGTAGGCTCGTCGGATTTCCTCGTCGCCGGCATCCCGCGGCACACCGAGTATGTCGTATGGATCCCTGGCCATCTTGTCCTCCGACTCAAAGGAACAGTACTCTAAATCACAGATAAATTTGCAAGGGAATGATGTGCCGTCAATAGGCTCACCGCAACAGTTACCGCTCGACCGTATCCGCCCCTATTTCGAAGCCGAAGGCCTGGACGTACTTGCCGTCACCGCAGCCGGCCCGGCGCCGCAAGCGGAGTCCGCGTACGAGCGTTGGCTCGATGAGGGACGCGCCGGTGAAATGGGCTACATGCATCGCCACCGTGGGGCGAAGTACAGGCCGGACCGAATGCTCGCGGACTGCCGCAGTATCGTGCTGGTAGGGCTCAACTACTATCAGACCGCGCCCGCGCCCACGGATAGCGCCGACCATGAGCCACGGGGGCGCGTTGCCAGATACGCCTGGGGGCGCGACTACCACAAGACCCTGGGCAAGCGCCTCAAACGCGTGGCCCGGGCACTCTCCGCTGACTTCGAGGGGCATCACTTCCGCGGTTTCACCGACGCGACGCCGCTCTCCGAGCGCTACTACGGCGCGCGCGCCGGTCTCGGATTCCAGGGCCGAAACACTCTCCTCATCCACCCAGAGCTCGGCAGCTGGTTCTTCATCGGCGAGGTGCTCGCCACGCTCCCCATCGAGGACACGGTGCCACCCCCGCACTCGCGCAGCACCTGCCCCCCCGGCTGCAGGCGATGCATCGATGCCTGTCCCACGGGTGCGCTCTCGGCGCCCTACGACTTCGACGCCCGCCTGTGCATCAGCTATCTCACCATTGAGCACGCCGGCACAATAGAGTCTCGTCTGACCGAGCGCATGGATACCTGGGTATTCGGCTGCGACAGATGTCAGGAGGCGTGCCCGCTGAACGCGCGGGTGCAGCAGACCTCCGTCGAGGACTTTCGCCGCCCCATTGCCGGCGCGAGCATTGAGCTTTCGCGATTACTGGCTCTCCGAGATGACGACGATGTTCGCGCTCGCTTCGCGGGATCACCGCTCCTGCGTGCGAAGCGCCGCGGCCTGGTTCGCAATGCCTGCATCGCGGCGGGCAATGCCGGGGCAGTGGCGCTTCTGCCACAGCTCGACGGACTGAAAGATGATGCGGACCCGGTCGTGGCGCAGGCGGCGGACTGGGCGGCGGCGCGCCTGCGCCGACTGACGGACTCAGCCCTCTGAGCCGGCCCCCTCTCCGGATTGAGCCCCCTCTCCCGATTCGGCGCCGGCCCCGGATTCGGTCCCTGCCCCGGCCCCAGGCCCTGATTCTTCCTCTTCCCGCGGGCCGATCTCGATCGGGTCGCCGAGAAACTTCGGCTGAGCGCCGAGCACGTGAACGTCGAGCAGGGCTTTGACCCTGGCGAAGTACTCGCGGAGGCTCGTCGAGACGCCGGCGGGCCCCTCGACATCCCGCGCGCCGTAGGCGACCGCGTCGAGGCCCTGATTCTTGGCGAGGTAGAGCGCACGCTCGGCATGGAACCCCTGCGAGATGATGGTGAACTCACTCTGGCCGAAGACGCGGTGCGTGCGAACGACCGAGTCGAGGGTACGGAAGCCGGCGTAATCGAGGAAGATCCGCTCCGCATCGGCACCACGGGAGACGAGATCCTCTTTCATGCGCACCGGCTCGTTGTAGGAGGTGTGGCTATTGTCGCCGCTGGCGATGATATAGTCGATCTTCCCCGCCTCGAGGAGATCGAGCGCGGCACGGATACGATACTCGAAGAACAGGTTCACCCGCCCCCCCGGACCGTATTTGCTGGTGCCGAGGAGCAGGCCGACTTCGTTATGCGGGAGCTCGTCGATATCGGTGTAGAGGTGGGGCCGCGCCTCGGCGGTGATGACCGTATTCGCGTAGAAGACCACGAGCAGTATGCCGATGATACCGTACTTCAGAACGAAGTACCCGAGTCTGTAGACGTGCAGCATGTGTGTAGAAGCGGGGGCTCTACGCTGTGTGCGCCACCTCAACTCCGTCCGCGAAGGCTCGAAAGCACATCGACGGCTTTCAGGCGCACCGCCTGAATGTAGGTACCCCCGGCAACCCCGAGAATGGCGTTGATGGCCTCCGGATCGGAGAGCCCGCCCTGCGCCTGTGCGATCTTTTCGATGGCGAGAAGCGAGGCGTAGGCGAGATTGTTGTCAGGTGCCTCCGCGGCGTTCTCGGTTGACAGTACGCGGGTTATGTGGCGTATGGCACGGTTATCCTCGTTCTCGCCGATAACGCCGAGCGCGTACACGGCCTCGGAGAGGACCATCGTCTCGGGGTCATCCTGGAGCACGTCGATCAACGCCTCTCTGGCCCGGGGGCCGCCGACCTCGCCGAGCAGCTGGGTGGCCTGTCTGCGGATGTCGGGGAAATTGTTGATGACCGCACCGCCCGAACGAACCTGGCGCTGCGTGCCCTCGGTAGCGAGCGACTCGAGCACCGTGAACAGGCCGGGATTCTCCTGACTGAGACTGCCGTCCTCGACCATCTGGCGAATGCTCTGCAGGGCCAGGAGCTTCATTTCCCGGTCGTTGGCGAGCGCCTGACCGCGAATGATCTGCAGCTCTATGTCCTGACTGAGATACAGCTCCTCAATTGTCTGGTCGGCAGCCGCTTCCTCACCGTCTTCGTTCTGGGAGAACAACACAGGCGAGGCAAGCACGATTATGGCGAGGGTCAGGACGCTTAGCTTGTTCATCAGAATCTCCTCCGACAGCAGGTCGCGTAACGTTCTTCTTGCATAGTATATACTAAGCCGCGTCAACTTTCCAGCGTCCATCCACCTTCCGAAGCCGGTAGAGGATGACGGGATTCCCGTTGATGTTCATGATGGCGTAGACTTCGTTCTCGCTGAGGAATCGCAGATCGTCGAGGCGCGCGTCCTGGCGACTCGGCACCACGACCCAGTTGAAATAGTCGCGGAGGCTCGTCAGCTTGATATCGTTTCGCTCGAGGATGGGCATCTGCGAGATCTCGGCGAGCCGCTGCGGATCCGAGTACTCCTCGAGGTAGGCGTCGGTGAGGTATGTCTTCCAGCGCTCGAAGTTTCGCGCGCTGATGACCGCATTGAGCTCTTCGATGGTGGCCTCGATTTCATCAAAAGTCTGCTCGTACACCTCTTCGGAGACTTCGATCGGCTCTTCGGGATCCGGCTCCTCTTCGGGTTCTTCGGGTACCTGCGCCTCCTCCGCGGGCTCGGCTTCCGCCTCGGGCTCAGGTTCCTCCTCCGGTTCGGGTTCCGGCGTCGGCTCGCGCTCGCCAGGCGCTTCCTCCGCAGCCGGTTCCTCGGGCGTCGGCTCCGGACCACCCGCGCAGGCGGCAAAGAGGAGTGTCAACACCAGAATCATCGCCCCGAACCACAGTCGCATACTCATTGCGCCGGTATTCTACGTCCGGGGGTACCTTTTGTCAAACATCTGCAAACAGTATATACTTGCTGAGGAGTTACGCAGGGATGTCATCCCCCGATAATGTGGCACGCATTCTGCTTGCACTTGCCAAACGCAGCGGCCATCCGAGGGTCACGTTCGACAAGTTGTTGAGCTTCACACACAAGTACCTCGAGAAGTACGCGGATTCCTCTCCCGAGCTGTCGGACCTCGACGACAATACCGAGAATGTGCTCACCGCACATCTCATAGCGCTGGAATCCCAGGGCCGGGTCAGCCTGAGCTACGAGGATTCGCGCATCGTCGGCGTCTACTTTGCCGAGTACTACCCGCGGATAATCAACTCCGCCTACGAGAAGATCCGCGAACGGACATCCGATCCCTTTCCTTCGGAAGAGACGCTCGGCATCACCATCCCCACTGAGCTCATAACGCCCGTAAACGTCCGAACGGATTTTCTCGACTGGCTCGGCGCGACGGATCGCCCCGAGGACACCGTCTTGCGGCTCATGTTTCCCGAGGACCTGCAGAGCATCGTGGCAACCCTCGGGGTGGTCAAGCACAGTCTCGCCGCGGTCTCGCTGCAAAAAATCCGTGACTACCTCCGCAACAAGAGAAACGCCGGTTACATGCACAGTAAGCTCCGCGCGGTGTTTCGAAATCGGGACGTCGCGCTCAAGGAAACCCTGAACAAGATCCTCACGACCCCGGACGACTCGCTGAGGACGATTCATCATCCGAGTGAGTTCACGTTCCACTTCTGGACGTCCCTTTCGAGCGCGATCATCAAGGAGTTCGGACAGAAACAGGAGACGCAGCAGGAGGAGATCGACTACTGCCGCGCGGCCTATCTCATCGGCTACTACAATGTCTTCTACAAGGGCGTGGAACAACGCAAGAAGGACATCGACGCGGCGCTCAAAACCGTGGACGCCAAGCTGCGAAAGGAGCCCTTCGCCTACCGTCTGTCGGACATACACGGCTTCACCGACTCCAAGGGCGTCCCACTGGTAAAGCGCTGCCCGCGACACAACATCGACTCCTACATAGAAGAGAAACTGCTCCCTCCCGATAACACTCACATGCCGGAGCTCATTCGCACCCGCTCGGCGGATGGCCACGACTACTACATCAGAAAGGATTCGATCTTCAAGATCGTTTTCCCCGAGATACGGGACGCTTCGGAGGCCTTCGAGAACGAGCTCTCCGACAAATGGACTGCGGCGCTGAGACGAAACGAGCAACTCAAGGAGATGCAGGACGACGCTGCGTTCGAGCAGGTACTCACCACGATGATGAAAGAGCGCAAGCCCCTGCTCCACGGCCTCCTTCGCTTCGACCTGCTGCACGTCATCGCCACCGAGCAGAAGCTGTTCGGCAGCGCGCAGGAAGAGCTCGACAGAATGCTCGACCGGAAGAACCAGCGCATACGCCCCATGTCCGTCGTTCTCGACATCGACCGTCGCAAGCTGCTCTCCGACGCACGGCTCAGGCTGCCTTTCTGGCAGGCCCTGCCGGTTCTGCGCGGGATCGTCGCGTGGCTCAAACGCCTCTTTCTCGGTGAACCTTCACCGCGGAAGAAACGGCGGGCGGCGCGAAAGCAGCAGCGTCGTGCCGGCGAAACGGCGGCGGCATCCTCCGAGGCGCGCGATGCGCATGGCGCCGGCGGCAGGGATGGTGAACCGACGGGGTTCGCAGGCGCGGCTGTCGAGTCGACTGCGGTACGCTTCGGCGACCGGCCGAATGCCGCTCGCGGGGGTGAACAGACGAAAGGAACATCGCCCGACGTCAAGCGTGCGGCGAGGAAGCTGCAGGAAGAGTATGTTCCCCCGGGCGGCAACGTCGACACGACCCTCGAAGAGCTCGCCGAGCGCTGGAATCCCCTTCTCGACCCCGTCGCACAACAGAATCTCGTGGAGGACGTCAACAGTCTCGTTCGAGACTTCATCCGAAAGCGCAAGACCGTCTTCCGGAGCTCCCCGCCCACCCGGGGCCGCGTCCAGCAGATGGCGGCACAGCTGGCCCAGAACTCGGCGCTCGCCGAGATAAAGCGCAAGGAGCCACTGCGGCGGTATCTCGAACTCTACATGCTGCGCATTCTCGGCAAATAGGAGCATCATCATGGCGCGACACAATGAATCCGACAACCGCATGCAGAACGACCGTATGCAGGAGGAGCTCGAGGATTTCAAGCGGGAACAGGCCCGTGTACGCCAGGTCCTCGGGCGCGTCGGCGGAAAATCCCAGGCAAAGATCGACATGGCCATCAACATGGCGATCCTGGGAGTCATCATCGCGCTGTTCGTTCTCGAGGCCCTCACGGAATGGATCCCGACCCTGGTATCGCTGGAAATCGGCATTCTTCTGGTGTCGGTGAAGATCGTGTGGATGATCCACACCAACAGCCGTGCCTATCACTTCCAGTTCTGGGTACTCAATTCCATCGAGTTCCGTGTGAATGAGATAAACAAGACAATTCGCAGTATCGAGCAGCGGCTCGAGACACTCGAGAACGGAGAGGCCGAGGGCGAAGGCGACAACGCTGAAACGGAAACCGAGCGGTCGCGGTCGCAGGCAAGCCACCGTAAGGGGTGAGGCCGCGAGTCGACGGCGCGTGTCGGCGCCGCGAGTCGGCGGCGCACATCCTCTATCCTCAGGTGAGGACTTCGCCGAGGGTTATCTCTCCCATGAAGCTCAGCGTCTCGGCACAGGTGAGGAAAAGGTCCTTGCACATCACCGCATCGTCGAGGGCGCGGTGGGCGTTCCCGCGGGTGAGGCCGAGCTCGGTTACGAGGTTCTGCAGGCTGTAGCTTCGAAGTCGCGGATAGGCTTTTTGCGCGAGCACCTGGGTGTCGATGACGGTATTGGAGACGTCTCCCATGCCGGCGACCTCGAGGGCGGCGCGGAGGAAAGACATGTCGAAGGGCGCGTTATGTGCGACGAGTACCGCCCCGGATATAAACTCCATGAAGTCGGGCAGCGCCTGCTCGACCGCGGGTTCGGAGGCGAGCATCTCGGCCGTGATGCCGCTGACGTTGACGGCCGCATCGGTGATGGCGATGCCGGGATTGACCAGCATATCGAAGGTGCCGAGCACGGCACGATCCCGGAACTTCACCGCCCCGAGCTCGATGATACGATCGGTGGCCGGGTGGAGGCCGGTCGTTTCGAAGTCGAAGGCGACAAAGGTGATGTCCGAGACCGAGAGCGATGAATCCATGGCGAACACTGGTAGCATGTTTCGGTCAAATTGACAACGATGTCCCGCGCGACTACGATTGCAGACTCATGCGCATCCATGACCTGCTCGACGAGCACAACCTCGCAATAGACGACGTTCGCTGGTATCTGGCCCGGGAGCAGGCGGATCGCCTCCTCGCCTACAAGGACCATCCCGACGAGCTCGCCCATCTCCTGTGGTCGGGAGAGCTCGAATCGGACCTCTACGAGATGGAGGAGCGATTCCTCGCCGATCTGCAGGAGAAGCTCGACCGCGGGCAGACCGACGAGGCGCAGGCCCACCAGATCGTCCGCGAGATCGCCCGAAGCGCCGAAAAGCGCCGCCGGATGCGGCGGTAGGCGCGCCGGCCGCGACACCGCGGTGCCGGGCCGCAGCGCGCTGCCCTGCCTCCGCTCAGCCCGCCTCTGCGCGCTCGATTATCCCGTTTATCTCGGCCTCGATGGCGGAGAGCTTCTGAGAAACCTCCTGCTTGGCCTCATCGAGCCGGCCCTGCGCGGCGGCGGTGGCCGATGCGTAGAACTTGATCTTCGGCTCGGTGCCCGAGGGGCGGGCGCTGACCACGGTCTCATCGGCGAGAAAGAACTGCAGCACGTTCGAGCTCGGAAGCTCGATGTCCTCCACGTACTCGCCGTGCTCGAGGTCGTAGAGCGTGTTCTCCTTTACGTCGCGGATGCGGCTTACGGCAACCCCGGCGAACTCGCGGGGCGGATTCTCGCGGAGCGTCTTCATGAGCCCGGCCATCACCTGCTTCCCCGACTGTCCGCGGAAGTATTTGGAAATCTGGATCTCGTCGAAGAAGCCGAACTGCTCGTAGATCTCGTCGAGGCGATCGAGCACGCTCTTTCCCTGCGAGACGTGGTAGAGCGCCATCTCGGTCGTCATGAGCACCGCCGAGATCGCGTCCTTATCCCGCACGTGCGTGCCGATGAGGTACCCGTAGCTCTCCTCATCACCCATGACGTAGGTCGGGCCGTCACTCTGCCGGTCGAGCTCGCGCATTACGCCGGCGATGTGCTTGAAGCCGGTGAGGGTGTCGTAGACCTTCGCGCCGTAGTGCTCGGCAACCTTTCGCTGCAATTCCGTGGTAACGATGGTTTTCACGAAGGCCGGTTTCGCGGGCAGGCGGCCCGTCTCGGCAAGACCGCCGAACATATAGTCGACGAGAAGCACACCGAGCTGGTTGCCGGTGACAAGGCGCATGTCGTCGCCGTCGGGGACGGCAATCCCGAGGCGGTCGGAATCGGGGTCGGTACCCATGACGATGTCCGCGCGCTTCTTCTTCCCGAGCTCGAGGGCCATCTTCATCGCCGAGGCTTCCTCGGGGTTGGGGAACTCGACGGTCGGGAACTCGCCGTCGGGCTCGCGCTGCTCAGGTACGGTGGTCACCTGGACGCCGAGCTCGCCGAGGATACGCTCCACCATCATGGCACCGGTTCCGTGGAGCGGCGTGTAGACGACGCTCACCGAGGACCCCTGCTCACGCAGTACCTCCGGCCGCACGGACACGGCCTTGGTCGCCTCCACGTAGGCATCGTCCATCTCGCTTCCGAGGTACTCGAGTAGCCCCTGCTCGAGGGCAGCTTCTTTTTCGAGGGCCCGAATGTCCGTGGTAACGGATTGCACCTCGGCGATGATAGCCTTGTCGTGCGGGGAAACCACCTGAGACCCGTCGTTCCAGTAGACCTTGTACCCGTTGTACTCAGGCGGATTGTGACTCGCGGTCACCACCACGCCCGCTGAGGCGCCGAGGCGTCGGACCGCAAAGGAGAGCTCGGGCGTCGGACGAAGCGCCGGGAATAGGTACGCCTTGATGCCGTTTGCCGCAAATACGAGCGCGGTCTGAAGCGCGAAGGTGTCGGAGTACCGCCGCGAATCGTGGGCGATCACCGCGCTCGGACGGCCCTGCGAACCGGCGCTCCCCTCGCGAAGCACGTACTGCGCAAGCCCCTGCGTGGCGCGCCGGATCATGAACGGGTTCATCCGATTGTAGCCACCGCCGATGACGCCTCGCAGCCCGCCGGTACCGAACTCGAGATCGGTGTAGAAGCGGTCGGAGAGCTCATCCCACACGCCCTTATCGAGAAGCTGTTTCACGCCCTCGCGAAATGCCTCGTCGGTCTCGAGTCCGATGTATTCCTTCGCACGCTGTTCGATTTTCCGTCGGTCCATCCTGTCGTCTCCTGTTTGCTATTCTGTTTCCTGCTGCGCGGACGCTCCGCCGAAAATGAGCGGCGGTATCTCATCGGGGCTCGAAACCACCATGGCCGCCCCGTGCATCCACAGCTCCTCCACCTCGCGATACCCCCAGCTGACTCCCACCGGGTACATGCCCGCAACCTGCGCCGTTTCCATGTCGATCGCGGAATCCCCTACGAAGATCATCTCGTAGGGCTTCACACCGAGCTCCGAGGCAATTCGATGGGCGGCCCCGGGATGGGGCTTCATCGGGAGATCCTCACGTGCCCCGTACACGGTGGCAAACACGTCCTCGCCCCAGGTCTTCATGATGAGACGGCGTGTAAGCTCGTGCACTTTATTAGACAGCACGGCCATCGGAACGCCTTCGCCGTGGAGGCTGTCGATGAGCTCCGGGATGCCTTCGAAGGGCGTGCTGGACTCGAGGGGGTGCGACATGTAGGCCCGGCGCATCGCCTCGGCAAGCTCGCCTGCGTCGACCTCGGAGCGCGATTCCTGAGGAAGGGCGAGCTCAGCGAGGCGCCCGATCCCCCATCCGACCATGTCACGGTAGGACTCCATATCGTACTGCGGAAGCCCGTAACGGGCGAGGACACCGTTCATGGCGTCGCGGATATCTGGTAGTGTATGCAGGAGGGTACCATCGAGGTCGAAGAGTACGGCTTTGAACTTCACGTGATATACCGTATCCGCGGCCGCTACCGAGCGTCAAGCATGGAGGAAGTGATGGGAAAGCCGGGAGGTCGGCCGGCGTTCGAACAGTACTACGATTCGATCTACTCCGGGCGCTGGCCCCGGCTCCGCGATGCGCTTCTCTCCGCACCCGCGCATACCGAGCTCGGGCCGCCGCTGACGCAGCCCTACTACCTCGACGACGCCTCGCGTATCGCCGCGGAGGCGCTTCCCCTCGACGGGGCGACGGACATCCTCGACATGTGCGCAGC
>CAYOFA010000068.1:0-5948 GCA_964402885.1 uncultured Spirochaetaceae bacterium | reverse complement strand
CGGCATCTGCTCTCGGCGCCCGAGCACCTCGAGCGCTGGACGAAGGCCAGGACGCGACACCTTGCCACCCAGGCATTCGCCATGCTTGCCGCCGCCATCGACGCCGCGCGCCCCGGCGGACTCGTGTTGTACTCCACCTGCGCGCTCTCGCCGGAGGAGAACGACGGCGTCATCGACAAGGCCCAAAAGAAGCGCGCCGGGCGCTACCGCGTGCGTCCTGCCGACGTGCCCTGGGCCGAACCGACCCGCCACGGCTACCACATCCTCCCCGACTCCGCCGAAGGCCGCGGCCCGATATACGCGTCTCTGCTCGAGGTCCTTGCATGAGCCGCGAATATCTGTAGCATGGCGTGAACGATGTCACACAGCCTCGACTATCACAGCGAACTCAATCCGGAGCAGATACGCGCGGTGGAAACCACCGACGGACCGCTCCTCATCATAGCAGGCGCGGGCTCAGGCAAGACCCGGGTCATCACCTATCGTATCGCGAACATGCTCGCCCAGGGTGTACCGCAGAGCGCCATCCTCGCCCTCACCTTCACCAACAAGGCGGCCCGGGAGATGCGCGAGCGGGTGAAAGAGCTCACGGGAAAGCCGCTTCGAAACCTCACCTGCTCAACCTTTCATGCTTTCGGCGTGAAGGTGCTCAAGCAGTACATCGCCCGCCTCGGTTACCGCGAGAACTTCAGCATCTACGACACCGCCGACCAGATATCACTTCTCAAGGAGACCGCGCGGGAGATCAAGTTCACGCTGGACCCGGGAGAGCTGAAGTGGTTGCTGAATGAGTTCTCGCGCATTCGCACCGGGCGCGCCGGCTGGGATGAGGATCTCGCGCGCTACAGGGACCTATTCACCGAGTACCGCGAGCACATGAAGCTCTACAACGCCGTCGACTTCGACGACCTCATCCTGCTGCCGGTCGAGCTCATGACCCGCTTTGCCGACATCCGCGAGGCCTACCAGGGGCAGTTTCGCTACGTACTCGTCGACGAGTTTCAGGACACCTCGGGGGATCAGTACCGCTTCATGAAGCTGCTCGCCGAAACGCATCGCAACGTGTGCGTGGTCGGCGATGATGATCAGTCGATTTACTCGTGGCGGGGCGCGAACTTCGGCAATCTGCTCGATTTCGAGACCGACTTTCCGGAGCGCGTCGAGATCAAGCTCGAGCGAAACTACCGCTCCACCGACACCATCCTCGCCGCGGCAAATCGCCTCATCGCGAATAACACCGATCGCAAGCACAAGGAGCTGTGGACGGGCCTGCGCGGCGGTCGGCCCATCGAGCTGCACTTCCCCGCCGACGAGCGCGAGGAGGCGGGCTTCATCGCCGAGAAGATCAAGAGCCTCGCCCAGCGCGACCGGGTCCGCTACGAGGACATCGGCGTTCTCGTTCGCACCAACAGTCTTGCCCGCCACATCGAGGAGGCCTTCCTCGGGGAGAACATCCCCTACCGGGTCTCCGGCGGGCAGAGTTTCTTCCAGCGCAAGGAAGTGCGAGACATCGTCTCCTACCTGCGGGTGATGGCCAACCACGACGACGACATCAGCCTGCTTCGCATCATCAACACGCCGCGGCGCGGCGTCGGCAAGAAGTCCCTCGAGGAGCTCAACAAGGTCGCCGAGCAGAAGAAGATCTCGATGTACTCCACCATCCGCGAGGTCGTCGCCGCCGAGGATTCGCGCCTTGCGCCGAAGGCCCGGGAGGATCTGGCCGGCTTCATCGAGCTCATCGAGAGCTATCGTGATGCCTTCCTGGCCACCTCGCGCATGTCGGAGATCCTCTCCTCGCTCATCACCGAAATCGGCTACTGGGGCCACCTGGTTCAGGAGTACCAGCAGAGCGAGCGCACCGCCACCGCCAAGTTCCGAAACGTGCAGTTTCTCGTCGAGTTCATCCGCGACTACGAGAACGACCCCGACGTGCTCGAGCCCTCGCTCTTCGACTATCTCAACCGCATCAGCCTGCAGGTCAAGGACAACCTCGACGACGATGAGAACGGCGGGCGGGTCGGCCTCATGACCATTCACGCCGCCAAAGGACTGGAGCGCCGTGTGGTATTCCTCGCAGGCGTGGAGGACGATATCATCCCCCACGCGCGGGCGCTCGAGGACTCAGAGCGCAACATCGAAGAGGAGCGGCGGCTCTTCTACGTCGCGATCACGCGGGCGAAGGAGCGCCTGTTCATGACCTCCTGCCTCACGCGGAAAGTAATGCGTGAGCAGATCGAGTGCCGCCCGTCACCCTTCCTCGAGGAGATTCCGGCAGAGCTCATAACTCAGTCGGAGCCCGAGGAGGTTGTCGACGAGGAAGAGGCCGCCGACTACTTTGCCGCGATGAAAGCGAAGTTTGGGGCCGAGTGATCCGGCGCGCGCAGTTGCGACAGCGCACCGCGCGGTGTAGAATATCTTCCGATATGAGACACAAAGAGCGGCGTCGCCACACCCGCATAGAGGCCGACGAGTTGCCGTCGGAACTGCAAACGGTCACAATCGAGTTCGGTGACGGTCACAAGGTGGAAGCACGAACCATCGATGCGAGCCCGCACGATATCGCTCTTCTCGTGCCCATTCCGGCCGGAAACATCCAGAGCTTCGACGTCGCCCTCGAGGACGGAAGCGGCAGGTTTCACGTTACCGAAGAGCTCGTGTACACGAAGCCGATAGATCCCCAAACCTCACGGGTGAGCATACAGTTTTCCTCGGACACTGATCTCAGTGCGTACCGCGCTCTGCTCGATCGTCACGGTGGCCGTTGATTTGCCGGACTCTGCGTAGTTGCACAGGATAATTGCATGCTCGACTGGTTGAGGCGGCAGCTGACAGGTACGGCATCCCCGAGCAAACCTCCCACGCCGGCATGGACGCGTATCGTCGATTATCGCTCCGAGCACCTCGAGGAGCTGCTGAATCTTCTTTACGAAACCGCCGCATCATCCGGTTTTGGCGTCTCGCGGGAGAAGTTCAAGCACGACATCATCAAGCACATCGATTTCCGGGACGACATCATACGGCTCCTCGAGGATGATGGGGGACGCGTCATCGGTTGCTACCGCTGCGCTCCATGGCCGCGACGAAGTCGAAACACCGAAGTCGCCTACCTCTTCGACGTAGCCGTCGACCGGGCGTATCGCAGATGCGGCTACGGGCGAAAGCTCTTCGACGACATGTTTCACGTGCTCCGCCGCGACGGAATCCGAGAGGTTTACAGTAGAAGCTCGCAGCAGAACGAGGCGGGGGCCGCACTGCATAGCTCGGCGGGTTTCGAAATCGCCAAGCAGAGCGCTCTGTGGACCGAATGGGTGAAAAGGCTCTGAGGGTGGAGCCGGCGATGCGACGCCGGCCGCCCGAGCCCGGCTGAGGCGAGGGCAGCTGTCGGCGCCCGGCGAGCGGCCACACCGCGCGCGGCGGGCCCGGAGCCCGGCCGCCGCGGCGCGGGAACTACTCTACGACGACGAAATCCCCCACCATACCCAGGGCTCGATGGTTGCCCACGCTGCAGTAAAACTCGAACGTGCCGGCGGTGTCCGCGGTGAACTCGATCGTGTCGGCGTTGCCGCCGCTGATTCGCCGCGTTGCGGCGTCGAACTCATCGAGCACCCAGTCGTGGAATCCACCGCCGTTCTCGAAGGTGAGCCTGACGGTGTCGCCGACGTTCACACGAATCTCGCTCGGCAGGTAATCGTAGCCGTCATTCGTGATGGTCACCTCTTTCACCGAGCCGGACTGATCGGTAAGGTCGATGACTTCCTGAGATATGGCCGGAACAGCCCCTACGATGAGAATCACCAGAATCAGAAAAAGTCGCGTCTTCATGCGGAATAAGGTCGCTATTGTTGAGCGGCGGCGTCAACTACAGGCGCTCGAGGTCTCGCAGGCGCCGTCACCCGGAAGCTCGCTCCGGCGCCGGATTCCCAGGTGAGAGTGGCTCCCAGTTGATCACACAGCGAGGACACGAGTGCCATCCCCAGCGTTCGGCTCGCTCGGGGCGCAAACTCCGGCGGGAGCCCCGGTCCGTTATCGGTGACGGTAAGCGCAAAGAACGTCTCGGATGTGACGGATGTCTCGAAAGTGACGGTAACGAGCCCGTCCGGCCGGTTCCGTAACGCATGTTTCGCCGCGTTGGAGATCAACTCGGTCACGATGAGCCCGAGCGGAATGGCGGTGGCAAGGTCGAGCCGCTCCTGCGAGCCCGACACAAGCAGTTTTGCTCCCCGCCCCTCCACGGCGTGAAGCTCGAGAATCCTCACGCCGAGGTCCCGCACGTATGCTACGAACGGCAGCGACACGAGGTCATCCGACTCGTAGAGCCGCTCGTGGACCTCGGCCATGGAGGCAACGCGGGCCATCGTATCCCGGAACGCGCGCTGCGTCTCGCCGTCCTCGAGGTCCTGCGACTGCAGTCGAAGGAGGCTCACGATGATCTGCAGGTTGTTCTTGACCCGATGATGCACTTCCCTGAGGAGGACCGCCTTCTCGTCGAGGCTCCGCTCGAGGCGCAACTGGGTCTGCTTGAGATGGGTGATGTCTCGCCCGATGCCCACGAGCTCCCCGGACGGCCCGTCCGAACGGCGCACGGGTGAGAGGGTGAACTGCATGTGGCGCTGTGAACCGTCGTTACCGATGTAGCTCCACTCGTAGGTGAACGCCTCCTGCTTTCCGAGAGCGTTCTGCGCCATCTCAAGATGGAACCGGCCGGCCTCAGGCCCGAGCAGATCCACACTCGTCTGGCCGATACGCACGTCTGCACGTACCGGCATCCTATCCGCCCAGTTTCCGTAAACGCCCGTGTAGCGCCCCTCCGAATCGAGCGTGAAGACTACGTCGTCGAGCGACTCGACGAGACTCTCGAAACGGCGCTCATGCGAACGGGCGGTCTGCCGGGCCTCTTCGAGATAGGCGGTGAGAAGACCGACCCCGGCCGCCATGGTGAATGCCGCGCCCGCAGCGTAACCCCAGCTCGCCGCCTCCGGTATACCGCGCAAGAGCGGATAGTCGAGCTTGTGCAGTCCCCACAGGATGAAGACGGTGCCGATAAAGGCGCGGGTCTGAGGTGTGAACCTCGTGGTGGACAGGTAGGCGGCGGCAATGGCGAAATTGGACGCAGCGAGGAACACGAACACCGGCATGTAGATGATCGGCCGGGCGACACCGAGCGGGATCGCCGCAGTCAGCCAGATCCCGAGAACGACGGCGAGCAGAAGCCACAGGCGCGGAACGACCCGAACATCCCGGGTATGCGCCAGCGCACCCCAGAGAAGCAGGAGTCCGCTGAGAACGCCCGCCGCCTGGTTGAACCACAGGAGCACGGGCGCGCCCCCGGTTGCCACCAGTGCGAGAGCCGCGACGAAGCGGAGGGAGTACACCAGCCATGCCGCGGTCCACAGGTATAGCGCGTGAGAGCGCTGCGCGCGCAGCAGGTATCCGTGCGCCAGGCACAGCAGGAGGGCGGAGGCAAGCGTCGTGGAAATGAGCGGCGGAAGCAGACTCATTGCTCTGAACCATATGCCCCTCGGAGCTCGTTGTCAATGAATTTGGATTATTTGAGTCTATTTAACTAAATTTCGGATCGGGCTCGCGGGGCCGGAGTCCGGGCGCGCCGGGATGCCGCCGCGGGACACGGCGCCACGGCGCGGGCACGGCGCAACCACCGGAATCACATTGACCCGCGCCGCCTCCCGCCGTAGAATGCGCGAGCACTCTGCAGCCGCGTGCCGGAATGGCGGAACTGGTAGACGCAGGGGACTTAAAATCCCCTGGGAGGTAACTCCCGTCCGGGTTCGAGTCCCGGTTCCGGCATATAGATCACTTTATCGGGAGGCGCGGGCGTTTTCCTGGACGGAATCACGCTTGCGGTCCGAGAGATCGGCAATTTCACCCTACATGATGCAGCGGCTCAATCTCTTCCAGCGCTTCCTTCTCAGATCGCTCGGTCTCGTAGA
>CAYOFA010000067.1:15191-16633 GCA_964402885.1 uncultured Spirochaetaceae bacterium | reverse complement strand
CTCATCCAGCAGAACTCCGATCCGCGGAAGCACGATTACGAGCGTACCTTCGACTCGCTGCGGCGCCTGAGCGACCTCGCGCTGCGCGAGGATCCCGACATGGTCGTGTGGTCGGAGACCGCCTTCGTACCGAACATCCGCCGATGGAGCCAGGAGGATCCCCGTCGTTACCGTCTTGCCAGGCTGGTCCGAAGCTTTCTCGAGTATCAGGCGCAGATGGATACCTACCTCGTTACCGGGAATGACGACTACCGCCGTGTGCTCGACGAGGAGGGCCAGGAGATAGAACGGCTCAACTTCAACGCAGCCGTCTTTTTCGGGCCGGATGGCGAGCGTCTCGAGACCTACCACAAGATACGTCTCGTCCCCTTCACCGAGCACTTTCCCTACGAGGATACGCTGCCCTGGGTATACGATCTGCTGCTGGAGTTCGACGTCAACTTCTGGGAGCCGGGTGATGAGAAGACCGTCTTCGAGCATCCCCGCTTCGGCTTCTCCACGCCGATCTGCTTCGAGGACATCTTCCCCAATGAGGTGCGCGGCTTCGTGCGAAACGGTGCCGATGTGATCGTGAACATCTCCAACGACTACTGGTCCCTCACGCCCGTGCAGGCCAAGCAGCACTTCATCGGCAGCATTTTCCGCACCGTTGAGAACCGTCGTCCCATGGTCCGCGCGACCGCCTCCGGGCTCACCGCCCACATCGACCGCTGGGGTCGCATCCGCGCGACCGCGCCCTACTACGAGGAAGCCTACCTGGTTGCCGACGTGAAGATCCCCGCAGATGATGTGACTACGGTCTACACGCGATTCGGCGACTGGTTCCCGCTTGCCTCAGCCGCCGCGGTGATCCTGATGGCACTTCTGTCGATTCCGCACTACGTGCGGCTGTACACCACTCCCGAGGCGAAGGCCCGGCGGCGGCTCGAGCGACAGCGTCGCGAGTTCCTGCAGAGGAAGCTTGCCGCGAGGCGAAGGCGTATGCGCGGGAAGGTGAAAGACTGAGCTTCGCGCTCAGGGCGCTACTTCGATCTCCACGCGTCGGTTGAGCTCCTGCCGCTCCGGATCCCGCGTGACCGGCGCTTCGCCTCCGATCCCGCGAACGAGAACCTCTCCCGCCGCATCCCAGCCCGCGGTCTGCAGATACCGATAGACAGTGCGGGCGCGTTGTTCGGAGAGGTCGTAGCGACCCCGCTCGGTGCCGGCGAGCGCGGTGTGCCCGGTAATGCTCACCGTCACCTCGCCGGGGTAGTCCTCGAGGCGCTCAGCGATTTCCGAAAGCCGTGTTCTCGCCCGTGACGTGAGCACGGCGCTGTCGGGGGTGAAATAGACCGACCAATCAGCGGGTTCGACGGCCTCGGGAGGAGCGGGCTCGGCCGCGGGCTCCGCGGGCTCCTCGGTGGTCGCGCGGTCGGCGGTGGGGTCCGCGTCCCCGGCTGTCG
>CAYOFA010000067.1:11763-15091 GCA_964402885.1 uncultured Spirochaetaceae bacterium | reverse complement strand
GCTTCGGGCGCCGGCGTCGGCTCCTCGGTGGCCGGTGCTTCCGCCACCGGCGCCCCGGCGTCACCGCCGGGCAGGCCCCGCAGGACCAGGAAGGCCCCGGCGGCGAGGAGCAGGATCACGCCCACGGCCGCCGCGGCCACCGCCGCGCGACCGCGGCGTATGTAGCGCCGCACGTCGATTCGCTCGTCGTGATAGAGGCGATCCTCCACATCGAGGCGGAGCCGCAGCTCGCCGACACGGTCAACAGAGGAGCGGAGTCTCAAGAGGGCTCGCCGATTGGGGAAGGCGGGGAGGTTCCGGACATCCATCGTGTGGAGCTCGGTGCGCCTTGTTCCTCGCAGCACGTAGAGCCGCACCACGGCGCGCCGCTGGCCGCGCTCGATCGCGGCGAGATCCATGGTGCCGGAGGCGCCGTAGGCGAGCGGCATGACCTCGACGATCCGCGAGTTATCGATCTCCACCCCGAGCCGTGCGTCACGCATGTCAGGCAGTTCCTTGCACCAAGTATCCCAGAGGATTCCGCCATTTGCAACACTGCTGACATGCAGGCAGGTAATTGGCTATTGTACCCAGGATATGGACGACCGGTTTCGCATTGCAGTCATCAGCGGCAAGCTCGGCGACGTGGACGGCGTGTCGCTCGAGGTCAACAAGTGGGTCGACACGCTCTCCGACCTCGGTCACGATGTCTTCACCGTTGCCGGGAAGTACGCGAGCAGCGTGCCGCACGTGGCGGACGACCGCCAGTTCCTCCTCGAGCGCATCCGGTTCAACTCGCCGCAGCAGGACCACTACGAGCGCTTCGCCTTTCCCCACCTCAGCAAACGGCCGCCGCATCTCAATCAGGAGACCCTCGAGATGCTCGTCGACCAGCTCGAGTCGGACGGCAAGGAGGTGGCCGGCATCCTGCAGGAGTACGTGCAGACAAACGACATCGATGTCCTTATCGCGGAGAATACGAACGCCATGCCGATGACCCTCGTCGGGGGCATGGCCCTCCACAAGCTCGCAACCGATCAGCGGATGGCGACGATCTTCCATCACCATGACTTCTGGTGGGAGAGGAGTCGCTTCAGCAACAATCACATCGAGCGCCTGCTCAACCGTATCATGCCGCCGGTGGACCTCGGCCTCGAGCACGTGGTCATCTCCTCCTACGCGGCCCACATTCTCTCCTCGCTCAAGCGGGTGCAGCCGCACATCATCCCCAACTGCGAGGACTTCGAGAACCCGGTGCGCATGGACGAGTACAACGCCAACTTCCGCGCCGACCTGGGATTCGCGGAGGACGACCTCCTCGTCGTTCAGCCGACCCGCATAGTGCCGCGCAAGCGCATACAGGACTCGGTGGCGCTCGTGGGAAAGCTTCTGCGCCGCTATCCCGAGTACCGGGGCAGGGCGCACTACATCGTGTCTCTCTATCAGGGTGACGAGCCCGAGGAGGACTACATCCGCGAGATCAGCGAGGCGGCCGAGCGAAACGGCGTGCCCCTGCATCTGATCTCGGACCGGGTTGCATCGGTCCGGGGAACCGATGCGGAGGGGAGGCGACTGTTCACCAACCGGGATGTGCTCGCGAATGCCGACCTGGTGACCTATCTGCCCATATGGGAGGGGTTCGGCAACGCCCTGCTCGAGGCGGTGGCTGCCCGGGTGCCGGTGGTGACCACCACCTATCTCGTCTACAAGACCGACATCATGACGAGCGGCCTCGAAAACGTCGAGATCCGCGATCGCTACGACGAGCATGGGGACCTCATCATCCCCGATGAGGCACTGGACGAGATCCACTACCTCATTGCCCATCCCGGGGAACGCCGGGCGCGAGTGGAACGCAACTTCGAGATCGGGCGGGCGGAGTTCAGTCTGTCACGGCTCTCCGAGCGGCTCGAGGCAGTCCTCAGCGATTACGGGGACGAGATCCGCGCGTCACGAAAACGGCTGCGAAAGACCAAGGCGCGCTATTCGGTCTGAGCGTTTGCGAGTGTGTGCACCGTGGGCCGGCGCCTGTGTCGCCGGTACATGACCCAGAGAAATATCGCCCCCGCGGCCAGCATGATGAGGCTCAGGACCTGTCCCATCGTGAGATTCAGAACGCTCACAAAGAGCTCCGGCGGGTTCGGCCGTGAGGAGAGTTGTACGACGAAGTCCATGCCCTGGTCGGGCTGGCGGAAATACTCGAGGACGAAGCGGAAGAAGGCATAGCCCACCACGTAGAGGCCGAGAAGCGCGCCGCGGAAGAGCTTTCGCTTTCGAAACACGAACCACAGCAGGGCCCAGAGCACGATCCCCTCGAAGAATGCCTCGTAGAGCTGGGAGGGATGGCGGGGCAGGTTGATGAGCAGGGTGCCCGGATCGATCTCCATACCGACTTCCGCGGCAATGCGCCGTGCCCACTCCTGGCCGGCGGCAACCGGGCGGGCGGTGGGGAACACCATGCCCCAGGGTGCGGTCGTCACGCGGCCGTAGAGCTCGCCGTTTATGAAGTTGCCGAGACGGCCGAGGGTGTAACCGAGCGGCGCCGCGGCGGCCACCACGTCCGCCCAGGCGACGAAGTCGATCTTCCGGCGTCGTGTAAACACGAGCGCCGCAACAACACCGCCGAGAAGTCCGCCGTGGTAGCTCATCCCCTGCAGTCCCGTGAAGTTCATGTTCTCGTCGAAGGGCCAGAAAATGAGCCAGGGATGGGTCAGGTAGTAGCTCGTGTCGGCATAGACCAGGGTCGCGAACACCCGGCCACCGATAAGCAGTCCCACGATGGTCCAGAAGAAGAGGTCGAGGATCTCCTCGGTCTGCACCGACGGGTCGCGGCGGCGGATCTCATGGCGGAAAAGAAAGAAGGTGATGATGAACGCGAGCAGGTACATCACCCCGTACCAGCGAATGGGCAGGCCCGGAATGACGCGCGGATCGAGCCACTCCGGATATGGAATATAGGCAAGCATGGTTACCGTCCTTCCGAATCTTCAGTTTGTGAGATCGGGATGCGTGTGAGGCGTCCGGTCTGTTCGTCGAAGGAGATCACAACCGCCTTCTCCGGCGCGGTGAACTCCATGGTGCGGCCGTGGCTCTCGATGCGGACGCCGGGGAAGATCGTGCCCTGTATGCGCAGCTCCGAGGGATAGTGCTCCTCGAACTTCTCGCGAAGCGTGAACAGGCGCACGCTGCGTTGCTCGATCATCTTCAGGAGCTTCTTCTTCTCCTTGCGCAGTTCTTCGAGCCGCTCGCGGTCGTCCGACTCCTCTCGCATCGCTATGTCGTCCTTGGTGATCTTGAGCTTGAGCTGCTCGATCTCCTTCTCTTCCTTCTCGATACGATCGGCGATGAG
>CAYOFA010000067.1:0-11663 GCA_964402885.1 uncultured Spirochaetaceae bacterium | reverse complement strand
CCGAGCTGTATGTCGCCGGTGGCGGCCTTCTTCGGCTCGATCCTTGCCCCGGTGACGTCGTAACCCGGCGACGGCTCCTCAGGGGGCGGCGGAATCCGCATGAGCTTTGTGCCCTTCGTCACGACGGTCACCTGATCGTGATGCTTGTGGTCGACCCGGCCGTCCTCCTTGACGGTGAAACCCTTGCCGGAGGCGAGTCGCACGAGATACTGCGGCGAGCGGCTCTCGACCGACTGGGGCTCCGTTCCCTGCGCGACGACCGCGCGGAATACCGGGCCCTCCTCGCTCGCGTGTCGCACGGCCTCGAGGATGGCATCTCCGTCGATGCCGTAGCTCACGCCCGCCTCCTCGACTGCCCGGCGCGCGTCTTCCACCGAGAGTCTAGTGCCCGTACCTTCGCCCTCGAAGAGCGAGAGGAAGGCCTGCATTCTGTCGTTGGCGATCTCCGCCTTGATTTCGGCATCCTTGTGCGGGCGCACCCGCATGCGTATGACACCGGCTTCCTCGTCCGTGGACTCCTCGAAAATGCCGTCGCGGCGTGCAACGATGACGTTGTCTTTCTTCTCGAGATTCTCGTAGAGCTTCAGCTCCGGTGCGTGCCCTGCGGGGGCGGGTATGGCCGCACCGTAGACGTCCACCCCGGGCGTGCCCTCGACTTCCGGCGGCACCGCGGCGACCCGCTGCTCGGCGGATACCCGCGCGGCGCGCTGCACATCGGATATGGGAAACTCCGCGAGGGATTTGATGCCGGCGAGGAGCCCGGGGTTCTCGGTGGCGCGGCGCTTGAGCTGCTCCACGACCTCGTCGGCGAGAAAGCGCACCGAAAACTCGATTTCGCGGTCGGGTCCGGGCACCGGGGCCTTACCCTCGGAGAGGACATAGCCGTAGAGGTCGCTCTCCGGGCCATTGTAGAAGGCCATGATGTCCTCTTTGACCTTCTCGAACTTCATGCCCTTGAGCTTGCTTTCCCGAAGCGCGTTTCCGAGGGCCTTGAGATCGAGGGCCTTGCCCCGGCCGCGTCCCTTGCTGATGTTGAGGACCGCCTTGCGCTTCTCCTCGAGCACCACGATGTCGTAGGTTGCATCGCGGCTCGTCGTGACGGGTACGCGCTCGACGGGGTTCCCGGTCTCGATTGCATGGCGGATGAGGTCGGAGATCTCCTCCTCGCCTATGAGGGAGTCGGTGTCGAACCCCTCCTCCTCGGCGGCGGCGATCACCTCTTCGGCGGTTGGTGGCGAGTGTGAGCTGTCGCCGGGGTTGAAGGAGAAGTAGCAGGTGGCCTGATCCTCCGACAGGGTGAGCTCCCAGTCATGGAGGCGATGAGGGACGACATCGAGCCAGTTGCTGCCTTTGCGAAGGAAGCCGGTGTCTTCCGCGAACACCTCTTCACCACGGCGAACGGCGCGCGAGCCGACGTAGAAGTTGGGGTCCGCGGGAACGCGTGGGTGGATGATCTCGCCGAATAGGCTGCGACCCGGTATCCCGGTTTCCTTGGGTAACACATCGCCGATCTTCTCCCCTTCCTGTACGTACCCGGTCTCCTCCACCGTGGGGTCGACGTATACCCGTTCGGGCACGGTCCGGGTCTCGACGACCTCCACCGTCTCCTCTTTCGGGGACTGAAAGGGAAGCCTGGACTTCTTCTGTACGGTTTTTTTCTTCTTCACGCGCTTCTTGCGCTCGAAGATGATTTCCGGCGGACCCGACCCTGCAATCGTCTGCTCCGCGGTCTGCTTCAGATCCTCGGGGATGGGATGCTCGCGCAGGTGAATGCGCTCGGGCTTGGGCTGCTCCGGGCGCAGGCCCTCGGCGACGACGACTTCGGCGGGTCCGCCCTGCTTGCGGGCTTTCTTTGCCGCGTCGGCGAGCTTCCGGGCGACGTCGGATGGCTCGTAGCCCTCCTGCACGCCGCGATCCGTGAGCAGTTTCACGACGTCCGCGCCGGTCCACGTCTCGCCGTCGGGCTTGGGCGTAACCCGGAGTCGTGCCTCGACGCCGTCCTCGTCTATGAGAAGTTCGATTGTTCCCGAAATCGTTCCGTCGCTCTTTGCCATTTCAGGATCTCAGGTCCGATAGCCCTGCTGAATTGCCTTCACCAGCTTTGATTTATACAGCATGTTTTCCTTGCGGAGGTGCCGGATCTCGAGCTGCTGGTTCTTGATAGTCTCGATGAGATCGCCGGTCGTCAATGTGCCGCTGTGCAGCAGCTCCTCGACGTAGCTCTGTTTGGTATCGAAATCCGCTGAGGCCTCCATATCGGCCTCCTCGTAGGACTCGTCGATGGTGTCGACCGCGAGCGGCCCCTCGTCTTCGGTCTCGAGCTCCACGAGCTTGTCGGCGATCCGGTAGACCGCCTGGGAGATGATGGACTGGGGCTTGTATCTGATAATGGGCAGGGCCGACGCGAGCGCAATGTCCTGCAGATCGTCACGGTAAATCACGCCGAGATGCTCGAGATCGAGGTTCAGGTACTGGCGGCAGGAACGGCGCAGGCGATGTGCCTTGTCGGCATCCTTCGGATCCTCGAGCATGTTCAATACGATCCGGGGCTGAAACTTCTGAAGCGATGCTTCGAGCTTTGCGAAGCTCTCCCCGTCGACGCGAGCGATGTTGTCTATGATCTGAGGGACGTATACCCGCTGCAGCGTGTCGCTCTGTTTTCGAAGCGACTGAAGGTACTGGTCGCCGGGGCTCTTCTTCTTGCACGCATTCTGCATGAGCCGGAACATGGCGTTCTTGAGAAAGAGATATGCGTTGACGGTAGAGGTGGGCGTCGGCGAGCTCACGATGAGACCGGCGCGGGAAATGAGGAAGAAGTCGAGGGTATTGAGGCTCGTTCCCGCGCCGAGATCGAGGATGAGGTAGTCAGCCTCGAGTGAGGTCAGCCGCCGGATGAGCATCTTCTTCTGAGCGCTCGAGAGATTTGCAAGGCCCGGGATCTCCGCATCGCCCGGCACGAACCGCAGATTCTCGTGCTCGGTCTGCAGCACGACCTGTTCGAACGTGACCTCGGAGTGGGTGAGAAAGGTTCCCAGGCCGTAGGCTACATTGCGCATGCCCAGAATGATATGAAGGTTCGAGCCGCCGAGATCGAGGTCGGCTACGACCGTCTTCTTTCCGTTCTGTGCCAGCGCTATGGCCAGGTTTGCCGCAAGTATCGACTTCCCGACACCGCCCTTGCCGCTGGCGATCGGAATGATGTGCATTCAGTCACTCCCCGTTTCCCGAGGATATAATAGCAGCACCACGAGCAGGATGAAATCAACCAGAAGCGCCCCGAGAAGGGCCGCGACACTGACCGCGGCCCAGGGGGGATCCATCAGGGACGGGGAAAACCCGCCGCGGAGGAACGCAGCGGCGCCTGCGAGTACCGAGAGAAACTTCGCGATCCGCAGGAGCGGGAGATAGGCGGCGCGTCGGTCAGGATAGGTCCCGACGACGAAAAATGCCGCTGCCACAACGAGTTGGGGTGCGCCGAACCAGGCCATATCGATGACGTTCTCCACCGATTGGAGGTTCAACATGCCGAGGGAGAGTACATTCAGGAGAGTGAAGAATCTCAGCAGCTCCCAGGCGCCGCCGCCGAAGAAAAGGATCATGTGGCGTGTCACGTTATAGGCGAGTGTACGGTTGCACCCCCATGCCGTCAATAGAGATCCCCCCGTGATAAAACTTGACCGATTTGCGAACAGACTGTTAAAGTCTACTCATAGCCCTCTGCAAAACTAATGCAAGGAAAGGAGTAAGAGCATGCGAAAACTAAGCATTGCACTGGTAATTCTCGTTCTGACAGCAGGTATGGCGTTCGCTGCGGGTCCGTGGCAGGACGGCACCTACACCGCGCAGTCGGATGAGTACGATAACGGCTGGAAGCCGATAGTGAGCATTGCCGTGGTCGGCGGCTACATCACCGATGTTCACTTCGACGCCCTTCCGCAGGATGGGGACAAGACCAAGTACGTCGCCTCCGTCCAGGGCGAGTACGGTATGGTCGAGCGCAGCGATGCCCAGTGGCCCTTCTACGAGCAGGCAGACCGCGCGGCGGCTCATCTCGTGGAGACCCAGGACCCCTCGCAAAGCAACCGTCAGGCAGACGCCGACGCCATATCCGGCGTATCCATCACGGTGAACTACTTCTATCGCCTCGCCCAGGAAGCGCTCAGCGGCGCCCGTCGCTAACGCATCAGGCGTACGGTAAGACAGCTACCACAGGGCCCGGCGATGCCGTCGGGCCCTACGTATATGGGTTGCCGAACCGAGCTCTTTCCGATTGAGTTGAGCCGGAGGCCCCGAGCACGAAAATGACCACGCGTGGCGCCGAGTATCTGCTGCCTCTGTTCGAGCAAGTCGCCGACACGATTCTCGGGTCGGTGCCTGCCGATCAGGTCGTGGTCGCCCGATACACGGCTGCCGCCCGCGGCGCCCCGGCGGCTGCAGCCGCCCCCGCCTCCGCGCCGCGCACTCGGGCCGGGGCCGGGGCCGGGGCCGGAGCCGGAGCGGCAGCGCCGGTCTCGCGGCGCACGTGGTCCTTCCTCGAGAACCTCTTCGCGAACGCCCCGGAAGGGGTCATTTTCGCCGACAGGAATCACCGCATACTGCGGGTGAACGGCGAGTTCGTTCGGATGTTCGGCTACACCGCAGAGGAAGCCGAGGGACAGACTATCGATGATCTCATCGCTCCCGACGATCGGTACGAGGAGGCCGAGTCTCTCTCCCGGAATGTCGAAAACGGTGGGTTCGTGCGGCACGAGACTCGACGCCGGGACAAACAGGGCCGGGAGCTCGATGTCTCGCTCCTCGGTGGTCCGATTTTCGAGGATGGGGAAATCGTCGGAATCTTCGCGATTTACCGGGACATAAGCGAGCGCAAACGCGTCGAGGCGGCCGTTGAAGCTTCGCTTCGCGAGAAGGAGGTTCTGCTGCAGGAGATTCACCACCGGGTGAAGAACAACATGCAGATCATCTCCAGCATCCTGAGTCTCGAAATCGGTAACCTCTCCGATCCCGAAGTGAAGCTCGCTTTGCAGGTCAGTCAGAATCGGATCCGGTCAATGGCCCTTGTGCACGAGAAGCTCTACCAGTCCAGCGATCTCGCCCGGGTGGATATCGCCGAATACGTTTCGGACCTCTGTTCGGACCTCGAATCACTGAGCTCCGACGGTTCCGATCTGACCCTGGAGCTCGATATCGATGAGCTCCACGCGAGTGTGGACTTTGCCATCCCCTTCGGCCTCATCGTGAACGAGCTCGTTACCAACGCCATCAAGCATGCGCGCCCGCAGAGCGGCCCGCCGGTGGTGAAGGTGCGTATGCGTGTCGGCGAGGAGGGCCCCGAGCTCGTTGTCGCGGACAACGGTCCCGGTCTGCCTCCGGAATTCGATGCGGCAGCGGGATCGTCTCTCGGGTTGAAGCTCGTGGAAACGCTCACGGCTCAGCTTGGTGGTCGACTCGACTTCGAGTCCGCAGACGGGGCCGTCATGCGGGTGAGTCTCGCGCCACCGGGAGGGGCGTGAGCGCAGGCCGCAAAGTGGTGCGTTTGGGACAGCGGGTGTAGAATGAAGGGCAGATGAACACCACCGGCCCTTACCTGGTTCCGCTCGTTCTCGGCGCATCAATACTCCTCCAGCTTGCCGCAGCTCTCGTCGCCGTCCTCAATATCCGACGGACGCACGTGTACCTCCCGTGGGTGTTCGTGGCCGTTGCCATCGTGCTCATGGCGGTGCGGCGAATTACGACTTTCGTGCATATTCTCGCGGGCTGGAATGATCTTCCGACACAGCTCAACATCGTGCCCGAGCTCATCGCGCTTGCCATCTCGATCCTCATGTTCATCGGGCTTCTGCAGCTCGGGCCGGTGTTTCGGCTGACCCGGCGCCTTGCGGAAGAAAAGGACCTCCTGCTGCATGAAAGCCTGCACAGCACGAAGAACAACCTGCAGTCCCTTCTGAGCCTGTTCAGCGTACAGGAGGGATTCCTCACCGGCGCCGATGAAAAACTGATCGTTGCCGACATGCAGCGTCGGGTCCGTGTATTCGTGCTTCTGCAGGAGGAGCTCTTTCGCTCGCATGCCGAGCTCGGCTTTCGGGATTTCATGAAGCGGCTCGTGGACTCTATTGCGGTGAGCTTCGATCGACCGGGGCAGGAGGTGGAGCTCGAGACCGATCTCGAGGATCTCGAGGTCTCGGACCGTGAGCTTCTCTACTGCGGTCTCGTTGTCAACGAGGCTCTCACCAACGCGTTCAAGCACGCAGTGCCGGCGGTCTCCGAGCCCCGAATCGAGGTGAAAGGCGCGAGAGACGACCGCGGCCGGTATCTGAGTGTCCGGGATAACGGGCCGGGGTTGCCCGTTCCCGAGGAGTCCGGACAACAACACTCCTTCGGCATGACGTTCCTGGAAAGCCTCTCCGGCCACAGCGGGTGGGACCTTACCATCGACGGTGGTTGTGGAACCGAGGTCGTATTTCGGTTCTGACCGGCGCGACGTGCCCCGGGGGGCGCCGGGCCGGCGCACGGCAGCGCCCCGCCCACCCCAGCCGGGCCTTGAAAATATCCATTACATCTATTAACATGCTGTAATCTGTTATGAGTGAGTCCATAGAAGGACGAAAAGTCTTTTTTCTTTATCCTCCAAGTGTCGTGCAGGATGATCTGATCTGGGAAGTGGTGCGCCACGAGTACGAGGTGTACCTGCTCAAGGATCATCGACGTGCCCGGGCGCTCCTTGCCCGCTATCCCGACTCCATTCTCTTCGTGAACATCGATGCCGAGCTCAAGGAACCGGAGTGGGAAGCCTACATCCGCGGCGTTGTCGAATCCTCGCGCTATGCCGACGTGCGCGTGGGGATTCTCTCCTACAACAACGACGAAGCTCTGGCGCGAAAATACCTCATGGACATCGGCGTGTCGGCGGGCTTCGTGAAGTTGTCCCTCGGGTTGCAGGAGAGTACGGAGATCACCCTGCGGGTCCTCGAGGCGAACGAGGCCCGCGGCAGGCGCAAGTACGTCCGCGCGAAGACGATCGATCCGGCGTCCCCGGCAACCTTCAACGTGCGTATCGGCGGAGAGCTCAAAAGCGGCGTCATCCGGGATATCAGCTCGGTCGGTATGGCCTGCAGCTTCGACGAGTTCGTCCGCCTCCCCGAGCGGAGCTACCTGCGGGACATCCAGCTGAAACTGCGCGGCGGGCTGACGACCATCTCCGGAGTCGTGACGGGTGCGCGCTCGGATGCGGGCACCGTCTACGTGGTCATGTTCGACCCTCGCGGCAGCGGCGACGCACGCACGCGTATCCGCCGCTTCGTGCACCGCTATCTGCAGCAGCAGATCGAGCGGGAGATGGCGTCCATGCAGGTTGCGCGTTAGCCTGGGCGGCGGGCGGCGAGCCCTGCGACGGTGGTGGTCAGAGCCCCAATGGTGATCCGGCGGAAATCATCCTCGCTGCGCTCCGCCGTTTCTTCGAGCGGCGGAGGGAACATACCCGTATTCCACAGGAGCACGGCGCCGTGGATCTGCGACCATACTGTGAGCGCGCCGTCGAGCGCGCGTGCGCTGTCCTCGCCCGTGGACATCACGTGCTTCATCGCATGCAGGAGTGTTCGAAACGCTGCACCCGATTCGGAGAGGAAGTCCTCGTCGGGATCGCTGTGGTCGAGGGCTGAGTGATCGCCGAACATCACGCGATAATGGCCGGGATAGGCCAGGGCGAAATCTATGTAACGCTCTCCGAGCACATGCAGGCGCTCGCGGGGATCGGCCACGTCGCGAGCCGGCTCGAAATAGGCGTTGAGTTTGCGAAATCCCTCGGTGGCAATCGCCATGAGGAGGGAGCCCTTGTCGGGGAAATGGTAGGCATAGGCCGCAGGTGAGACGCCTACGCGCCGGGCGAGGGCCCGCATGGTTACCGACGCGATCCCCGACTCGAGGATCATCTCGGTGGCTGCCTCTATGAGTGCCTGTTTGAGGTTCCCGTGATGGTAGGAGTTTCTCCGAAGCTGCTGCTGTGACATTCCCGCACTCCGCGTAGTCTGAGGGGTCGACGAGTCATATCTCCATTCCGGATTATAACCCCAAACCGGGCGACTACGTAAGTCGATAGCGGCGCGAGTCGCCGAAAAAGCGAGCTTCGGAACGCGTGCTCCCGGGGCTTACTGCCCCTGTCCGAGCGAGAAGCCGGGTTCGCCGTCGAAGGTGTAGAGCTGCTCTGTCTTTATGATGTCAAAGCCGTGGTCGTGAACCTTCTGCAGTAAGTCGATGATCTGCTGCTGGGTGACCTCCGGGCCGTCGACGTAACCGCCGAATCGGCACCGCCAGTGGTCGGTGCAGAAGGTCTCCGGGGCGCCCTTCGGCCAGACCTTGAGACCGCGGTTGGTGATCATGGTCAGCGGCAGCTCATCGAGACCCGCTGCCGAGAGCTTCTCGCCGAGGACGTTCGGGTCGCGGTTGTCCTCGGTCCAGTCGAGGAAGACGTCAACACCGTGAAGCTCCCGCTTCGCCGGTGCGCGGGCGGGTAGCGAGGCTGCGTCGGGTATGCCGGCGCGCCCTTCGTAGCTCACCGGCTCGAGGGTCTCGGGCCGCTTCCCGAGGCGTTCGATGATGGCGTCGGCGAACTCCTTCGTACCGACCTTCTGCTTGCTCACGCCCTCCCGGAAGATGTCGTAGGTGTGAATTCCCTCCTCGATGGTCCTGAGCCAGGCGTTGTGGACCCGCTCCGCAACGTCGGACTGGCCGATGTGCGCCATCATCATGATGCCGCCCTGGAGAAGGCCCGAGGGATTTGCCAGGTTCTGGCCTGCGCGGCGCGGTGCGGAGCCGTGGATTGCCTCGAACATCGCCGCGTGCTCGCCGACGTTCGCGCTTCCGGCCATGCCGACAGATCCGGCAATCTGCGCCGCCACGTCCGAGAGGACATCACCATAGAGGTTCGGAAGGACGAGCACATCGAAGTTCTCCGGCTTGTCGGCCATCTTCGCCGCACCGATGTCCACGATCCAGTGCTCGCTCTCGATGTCGGGGTATTCCGCGGCCACCTCGTCATATACCTTGTGGAAGAGGCCGTCGGTGAGCTTCATGATGTTGTCTTTGGTGAAGCAGGTCACCTTCTTTCGGCCGTTCGCCCGCGCGTACTCGAAGGCGTAACGGATGACGCGCTCACTCCCCGGACGAGAGATGAGCTTGAGGCACTGAAAAACCTCGTCTGTCTGGCGGTGCTCGATACCGGCGTAGAGATCCTCCTCATTCTCGCGGATTACAACCAGATCCTGCTCGGGGTGCTTGGTTTCGACGAACGGTGCAAGCGCCCGCGCGGGCCGCACGTTGGCATAGAGACTGAGGGTCTTACGGGTGGTGACATTGATGCTCTTGTAGCCGCCGCCCTGCGGAGTGGTCAACGGCGCCTTGTAGAAGACTCTGGTCCGGCGGATGGAATCCCAGAATGCAGGATCGATACCGGAGGTGTTTCCGGACAGGTACACTTTCTCGCCGACCGTCACCTCCTCGATATCCAGCTCCGCACCGGCCTCCTGCAGGATGCGAATGGATGCGCTCATGATCTCCGGCCCGATTCCGTCCCCGTATGCCACCGTGATGGGGGTTGCGCTCATGTTCCGTCTCCTCATATGTGTATTCCAGCCGCCGTACCGCGGTGGTCGCCACAACATACAAAACCTGAGTAAAAATGTGAAGTATGATTCAGGAATATAGGTTTGGTCGATGGATGGGGGCGCGGGCTGCCGCGTCTGTCGCTGGCCGCGCCAGCGGCCGTCCGCATTTGACGCGGTTCGGCGCCCTCAGTAACCTTTCCGAAAGACATACACCTCAGGAGTAACACCGTGGATATCCTCAAATTCGGTCAGGACGACATCGAGAACTCTCTCTCGAAAATGGGCGACAAGGAGCTGGACGAGCTCGCCTTCGGTGCCATTCAGCTCGACGAGAACGGCACGATACTGCAGTACAATGCCGCGGAGGCGGACATTACCGGGCGAGATCCCGAAGCGGTGAAGGGTAAGAACTTCTTCCGCGATGTCGCGCCGTGCACCAACACCGATGAATTCTTCGGGAAGTTCAAGGAGGGCGTTGCCTCCGGCAATCTGAACTCGCTGTTCGAGTACACCTTCGATTATCAGATGCAGCCGACGAAGGTGAAGGTGCACATGAAGAAGGCACTCTCGGGCGACAGCTACTGGGTGTTCGTAAAGAGGGTTTAGGTGATTGAGATTGATGCGGATGCGATCACGCGGGTCGTTTTTGACCTGGTCGATGAGTCCATCCGCGAGGGCCGCGGCCGCAGCCTCCGAAGCGAGCCGGGCTTCGATGCGTCGGAACCCGGCTCCGTCTCTCTCGGCGATGAGGGAGCCGGGCTCGACTCGCTGGAGATGCTCACCGCGGCCGGCCGCGTGAACGAGTTTTTTCATCTCCACGAAACGGGTGTGGAGGACATGCTCCTGCGAAAGCGCGAGCTTCGCGAGTGGGCGGAGATCGTGGGAACGGCTCTGGGCGAAGGTGTCGCTGGGGTGACCTTTTACACCTCGGGAACGACCGCGCGGCCGAAACGCGTCAGCCATTTGTGGGCATCGCTGGAGCAGGAAATCCACTTCCTGTCGGATGTGTTCGCCGGGCGGCGGCGGGTGATATCCACCGTGCCGGCTCATCACATCTACGGATTTCTCTTCACGGTGCTGCTTCCCGAACACATGGGACTGCCCGTGATGAGCTTCTCCTGGGAGCAACTCGGTGAGCTCTCGGGGCGGATCGAGACCGGCGACCTCGTGGTCTCTCATCCCACCCTCTGGCGCTACCTCTCCAGGAGTGCAGGGCCCTGGCCGGGGGGCGTGTGGGGAACCTCATCCACCGCACCGCTGCCCGCCGACATCCATCGGGCGCTGACCGCTGCAGGGCTCGAGCGACTGTGGGAGATCTACGGCTCGACCGAAACGGCCGGCGTCGGGCTGCGCGACCGGCCCGACGCGCCCTTCGAGCTGTTTGCTTACCTTTCGGCCGAAGATCCCGGGGTGGCGATTCTCGATCGAGCGCTACCCGACGGCACGCATCGGACGGCGGAGCTTCGCGACCGCCTCGAATGGGTCGACGAGCGCCACTTCTTTCCGCGCGGGCGGCTCGACCGGGTCGTACAGGTGGGCGGTGAGAACGTGAGTCTCGAGCACGTCGAAGACGTTCTCGGAGGTATCCCGGGGGTTGAGCAGGCAATCGTGCGGACGACGGAGGTCGACGGGGAACCGAGGCTCAAGGCCTTCCTCGTGACCGGGGCCGCAGCGGAGGCGGCTCCGGGTTCTCAGCCGCCTCCGGGGGGCCACCCGTCATCGGGCGCCGCGCCGCCGTCTCGCGAGGCGGTGGAGCGATACGCGCGGGAGAACCTGCGCGCGGTGGAGAGACCCGTCTCGGTGACCTTTGGTGAGGCGGTGCCCCGCAACGCCATGGGAAAGATCACGGACTGGGAGAGTGATTGAATCGGCTCTGCGCCGTCACTTGTCCTCGCCGAGGACCTCGCGCCAGCCGCGAGCTTCGAGGTCGGCGGCGGTCTCCTCGACCGCGGTGCGTTGTGCGTCGGCAAATGACTCGAGTCGCTCGGCAAGGTGTTCATCCGCGAGAGCCAGTATCCGCAGGGCAAGAAGCCCGGCGTTGCGGGCGTTGTTCACCGCTACCGT
>CAYOFA010000066.1:3789-16655 GCA_964402885.1 uncultured Spirochaetaceae bacterium | reverse complement strand
GGAGCTCGACGATGTAGGAATCGATGTAGCGCTCCATGAAGAAGTTCAAGGGCAGATCGCGTGCGACCGCGGAGGCTGTGCTCAGGACGGCGGTGTTCTCGTAGTTGTTGTCGATGCGCACCATGCCGCCGGAGCCGAAGGCTTCCACGCGCTGGTCGTAGCCGTAGACGGCCTGGCGGCTGTTGTCGATGGTGACGTAGACGCCGTTTCGGAAGGTAAGCGTGCAGAGCGCCGTGTCGACATCACCTGCATCTCCGATCTCCGGGCTGATGCGCACACCGCCCACGGCATAGACTGTTTCCGGCTCGTCGCCGACGAGGTACCGCGCCATGTCGAAGTCGTGGATGGCCATGTCGAGAAAGATGCCGCCGGACACCTTCACATACTCGATAGGAGGGGGTGCGGGATCGCGGCTCACGATGTGGAGCATGTGCAGGTCCCCGATCTCGCCGGCGCCGATATGCTCGCGGACCCGCCGATAGTTCGCGTCGAAGCGGCGGTTGAAGCCGATCTGGAGCTTCACGCCGGCCTTCTTCACCTCCGCGAGGGCCTCATCTATGGCGTCGAGGTCGAGGGCAATGGGCTTCTCGCAGAAGATGTGCTTGCCGGCCCGCGCCGCCTCGATCATGAAACGGGCGTGGGTGTCGGTGCTCGAGCAGATCACCACCGCGTCCACATCCGACGAGCCGATGAGCTCGCTCGCATCGGAGAGCACCTTCGCAACGCCGAACTGCGCGGCCGCAGCCTCCGCGGCGTCCCGAACCACGTCGCTTACCGCAACGACGGTGGCCCCTTCGATCCGACGCATCAGGTGCTCGATGTGCAACCTGCCGATGCGCCCCGCGCCGATCACTCCGAATCGCAATTGCTCAGCCATGGCTACCTCCTGTTCGAGTCCCTACTCGAGGATCGGTGCAAGACGTGCCACCGACGCGCGGACGTCCGACTCGAAACTCTCCTTCACGTTTGCCTCGAGCCCGATGCGCCCGTCGAACCCGACGGCATCGAGGTATGCCGTTATGGCCGCGAAGTCTATGCCGCCGAAGCCGGGGAAGAACCGGTTGTTGTCCGAGTAATGCACCGAGACGTAGCGTCCTCGATACCGCGCAAGCGAGGCCACCATGCTCCGCTCCTCGATGTTCATGTGGAAGGTATCAGGGAGGATCTTGACCGTCTCCACCGGATAACCGTCCACCAGTGCCGCCGTGTCGTCGAGGCCATTCGCAAGCGCGGCCTCATAGCGGTTCGTCGCCTCAACCACGAGCATCACCCCGCGCTCCGCCGCGTAGGGCACGAGCACGTCCATCGAGCTTCGAAACTGCTTTGCCGCGGCAAAGATATCGTCGACTTTCGGCCCCTTGAGGAATCCGAAGATGATGCCGCAGTCGGGGTTCGGACTGACGAAGTCGATCATCGCCTTCGCCTTCTCCACGGACTTCTTCCGGACTGCCTCGTCGGCGTCGGAGAGCGAGAGCCCGAAGGTCTTCGCCGTCAGCCCGGAGGCGAACATCGAAAACGAGAGTCCGAACTCGCCGATATAGCGAGAAATGCGCTCGAAGTCTGCGCTCTCGGGGTCCGCCACGTTGAGCTCCAGTCCCCAGAAGCCGAGATCCCGCAGCATCTCGAGCCGCGCGCGGAACTCCGCGTCGTCTTCGTAGCGCTCCGGGAGCACGGTCTGCACGGTCAGCTTGTAACGATACGGTGTCATGGCCTTCCTCGCTATTGGTCTGTGGGCCGCGGCCACCGCGGAGGCGCGGCGGCGCAGCGGGCCGGCGGCCCTGAGGACGCGGAGGCCCGCACGTCGCGGGCCTCCACGGATCTCCAACCTATGCCTTGGTAAACGGTCCCATCGCCGGAAGCTCGTAGACGGATTTCCAGCCCGGGCTGCCCGGTTCCTTGAGGAAGGGCTCGAGCTCCTTCGGGTCGCGCAGGGTAATCTGGTCCACCGGCGGCAGCTTGCCGGCGGGGTAGTGCTCGAGGATCTGCTCGACCACGAGGGTGAGGTAGCTCAGGATTGCCGCGATCGGGCGCTTGGCTTTCTCCGGCGTCGCACCGGAGGGCTTTCCGACTACGCCCTCGGGGGTACCCTTTCGCTCGATGGCGAAGTGCCCCTCACCTTCCGACCACTTGTGCGGGCGGCGCCACGGATCCACCGACTTGTCGAAGTGGCCATCGGGCAGGAAGGACGGGCCCTCGGCGTCTTTGACGTACTTCATGTCGATCATATCCGGGAACATCAGCTGGCCGACCGCGGTCTCCGACTCGTCGGCGTGCACGAAGGTGGTGTCGAAGCCGCCCTCGCGCTCGACCGGGATGAAGAACTCGCGGACCGCGCGGTGCCAGTCCATGACCCGGAAGATGCCGGGAAGCTGGAAGCGCTTGCAGAACTCCTGCAGCGCGGTCTCGAGCATCCACAGCTGGCCGTGGTTGTTGATGATGATGATCTTACGGAACCCGTCGTTCCACAGACCGAGCATCACGTGGATGAGAGTCTCGGTGACGACTTCCTGCGGGATCATGATGGTGCCGGGCATGCCGAGGTGATGGTAGGGATGCCCGCCGTAGTTCAGCGGGTTGTGAGCGAGGGCGACTTCGTAGCCCTTTTTCGCGGTGTAGCGGCGCACCCCTTCGATGATCTGCGAGACCATGAAATTGTCGAGCCCGCTGTTTGCATGGTCGCCGTGGTTCTCGGTCGTGCCCACGCCCACGAGGACGATATCGTTCTTGCGACGCTTCTCCACGAGATGCGCACGGGGCGTGGTCTGGATGTAGCATCCGCCCTTGCCGAGCTCGGATTCGGAGGGGATCTCGTACTCGGCGAGTATCTTATCGATCTCCGACATCGGGGCGTCGAATATCTTCTTCTTCAATCGGCCGACCTCGGTGTCCTCGAAGGTGATCATCGGGTGGTCGGTGGTGAGGAACTTCATATCTCCCTTTACCATGTGGTAGCCTCCTGTCCTATTTGGTGGCCGCACCGGGCGCGCGGCAGCTTATCTTGCATTCCTTGCGATCGGTGCGCAGCAACACGATGTTGTCCGGCACCTCTTCGAGACTGATCTCCTTGGTCATCATGGGAAGCATATTCATCCCGGAGGCCATTGCCTGGATGACCCGCGGGAACGTGCCGTGGCCGGAGTGGCCCTGCGAGCCGACGACCTTCGCGCGGCGCACCTGGAAAACTTCGCCCGTGAGGGGGATCTTCGCATCGGCGCGGGCGACGATGACCACGGTCGCGTTGAGCTCTCGCCCGTCCCAGATGGCCTGCTCGATGCCGGGGAAGACCTGGGTCGGCAGGCCGGTGGCCTCGAGATAAAGGGCTGCGCCCATGCCCTCGGTGATTTCGAGCACCCGGGCCGCGAAATCCTCGTTGAGGGGGTCGATGGTATGGTCGGCGCCCATCTTCATGCCGAGCTCGCGGCGTGCGGGCTCCGGCTCCGAGAGGATGACGTTGGCCGCGCCGGCGCGCTTGAGAATGGCGATTGCCGCCATGCCGACCGGTCCGCTTCCGAGGATAACGACGTTGTCGCCGGGGCGGATGCCGCCGCCGCGCTCGATGACGGCGTTGTAGGCGACGCTGGTGGGCTCGACCATGCTTCCGAGACGGAAGACGTCCTCGTCTGAATACTTCCCGCGCAGCGGATCGAGGCTCCAGAGGAGCTTGGCCGGAACCTTCACGTACTTGGTGAAGCCACCGTCGATGTTGAAACCGATCTCGTCGAGGCGCTCGCAGTGGTTGGGGAAGCCGTCCGCGCAGGGTTTGCACTCGCCGCACCAGACCATCTCCTCGACACAGACCCACTCACCGCCCTCATAGGGCTTCATCGTGGCCTTGTTGAACGTGTTCGGGCCCACGTCGGCGACCACACCGGAGAGCTCGTGGCCGAGCGTGCACGGGAACCCGGTGAGTCCCGGGTACCAGATGTAGCCGTCATCGTCGGGCTGCGCCATGTGGACGTCGCTGCCGCAGATGCCGACCTGCTTCACCTCGAGCACTACCTCGCCCGGGCCGGGCTTCGGTACCGGCACGTCCTCGATGACAAGCCGGGGGTTCCGCCACACCTTACTGCCGAGGTATGTCTGTCGCTTGTCTATGTCCTTCGGTCCGAGCCGGAACTCCGGTTTCGGCTCCCAGTCGGCGTACAATCGTACGGCCTTCATCTTGTCTGCCATGTTCCTCATCCTCCATCAGTCAGGGAGTGTTGTACCCGCGCGTAGACGGGATTCATCCGTATTTCTCATGCTCGTGCCCCGCACGACGAGCTCGGGTTCGAGCATCACCTGGGCGGAGGCCGGACCGCGGCCGGCCTCGACACGGGCGACCGCGTCGCTCAGAAGCTGCGCCGCTCTGCGCCCCATTTCTTCCTTCGGCTGGGCAATCGTGGTCAGGTTGATCTCGGGGAACGCGGCAAGCGGGATATCATCAAAACCCACGACGGCCACATCCTCGGGCACGCGAAGCCCACGCTCCCGCACGGCGTGTATGACGCCGATCGCGAGGAGATCGTTCTCGGCGAAAATTGCATCCGGGCAGTTTCGCCCGGAAATGAGGTCTCGCGCTGCCTCGTAGCCGCTCTGCTCGCGAAAGTCCCCGAGGCATACCAGCGAGTCATCAAAGCGGGCGCCCCGTTCGTCTATGGCCGCGCGGTAGCCCTCGAAGCGTTGATCCACCGTCACCGAGCCCTCCTGCGCGCCCACGAAGGCAACCCGTTCGTAGCCCTGAAGCAGAAGATGGGAGGTCGCGAGATATCCGCCCCGGGTGTTGTCGATGATTACATAGGGGCGCGAGGTACCCTTCGGCGCGTTCGCGAGGAACACCACCGGCACGTCGCCGACTACCTCATCCTGCCACAGGCTCTGGGAAGATGCGCTCATCGGGGAGATGATGATCCCGTCCACCCGACGCTCGGCGAGTAGGTTGAGGTACTGCTCTTCGCGGCCGACGTTCCAGTTCGTATTGCACAGAAGGACGCTGTAGCCCTGCTCACTTGCGCCCTCTTCCACCCCGCGCGCGACTTCGGGGAAGAACGGGTTCGAGATATCGGGGATGACGAGGCCGATGGTATACGTGCGGTTGCTCTTGAGTCCGCGCGCAATGGCGTTGGGACTATACTGCAGCTGATTTGCGATCTCGAGGACGCGCCGCCTCGTGCCCTCCTTTACCCCGTACTTGTCGTTCAGGGCGCGGGAGACCGTCGCGTAGGAAACGTTTGCAATTTCGGCAATGTCCTTGATCGTTTTCTTGTCCACAACCAGTGCCACTTTAGCAAACGTTTACAAAACTGTCAACGGCAGGACCTGCCTTGCCGAGAGCGGAGGGGGCGACACTCAGATATCGAGCGCCCGGCCCGACCCCGCACTCTCGATCGCCCGGGCCGCAACCCGAAACGCCGCCACCGCGTCATCCGCCGTTACCGGCGAGGCCCCACCGTCGAGCACTGCCGCACAAAACGCGGCGAGCTCTCCGATGTAGGACCGCTCGAACCGGCGGATGAAATGCGGAAGCCCCTCATCCCCCAGGTACGTCTGCGGCCGGCACAGACCGGTGCGCTCGGTGGCGACCTGCAGGCGGCTTTTCTCGGGTCCGCCGATCCGGATGCTGCCACTCTCACCGTAGACCTCGGTATACACGTCGTAGCCGTATGCGGCGTGCATGGAGGCCTGCAGCAGGGCAAGCTCGCCGCCGGCGAAGCGCAGGCTCGCGGTCACGTTGTCGGCAAAGCGGTCGACATCGCCTCCATCGACAACCAGCGCACTTTCCTCCGCGTACACCCGGGCCGGCTCGGAACCGAGCAGGAACCGGGTCACGTCGTAGTCATGAAGCTGCATGTCGATGAACAGCCCGCCACCTCGCGCCGGATCGCATGCCCAGGCCGGCGGCGGGAAGGGGTCTCTGGTGATGCTGTAACAGTAGACCGGGCGCCCGATGTCACCCGCGGCGATGCGCTCGCGGGCCTCCGCGTACTCGGGATCGAATCGCCGGTTGAAGCCGATCTGGCACAGAACGTCCGCTTCCCGGATCGCCGCGGCAAGGCGCTCGTTGTCGGCAAGGGTGGAGGCGAGCGGCTTCTCGCAGAAGAGGGGAAGCCCCGCACCGACCACCTGAAGCACGGGCTCCGCATGATAGGCGCTCGGAGTGGCGACTACGACCGCGTCGAGCGCGGCCTCCCCCAGCATCTCCTCGGTATCCGCGTAGGAGGCGCACCCGAGCTTCGCGCCCACCTCGTGGCGCCGGTTCTCGTCCACGTCGCAGACCGCCGCCAGCACGGCGCGCGGCACGTTATGCGCGAGGTTCACCGCATGCGTGTACCCGAGCCGCCCGAGACCCACCACTCCGACACGAAGATCTTTCATGTTTGGCCGTCCTTCATGTGGCACCCAACCTTCATTTCCGCCCCGCTATGCGCTCGATGAGGTCCTTGGGATCGGTGTCGTCGCGCGCGATGTCCGCGTAGTTCCGGCCCTGCTGCAGAATGACGAAGCGGTCGGCAACGTCGAAGACCTCGTAGGCGTTGTGCGAAATAAGAATTACGGAAAGCCCGCTCTGCTTTGCCTGCGAGACGAGGCGAAGGACCCACTCGGTCTCGGCGACCGAAATGGAGGCGGTCGGTTCGTCGAGTATAAGCAGCTTCGCCCCGAAGAAGGTCGCCCGCCCGATGGCGATGGCCTGCCGTTCCCCGCCGGAGAGGAAGCTCACCGTCTCGCGCATCTCCCGTATGTTCCGCAGCCCGACCTCGGCCATGGACTCCGCCGCAATCCTCTCCATCCGCGGCATGTCGAGGAGCTTGAAGGGACCGACGCGACGCTGCAACTCCCGTCCGAGGAAAAAGTTTCGGGTTATGGTCATGAGGTCTACCAGAGCAAGGTCCTGGTAGGCGGTCTCGATGCCGACATCACGTGCATCCCGCGGCGAGTGAAACTCCACCTCCCTGCCGTCAAAGAACATTCTCCCCTTCGTCGGACGATGAAACCCGTTTATCACCTTGATGAGGGTCGATTTGCCCGCGCCGTTGTCACCGAGCAATCCGACGACTTCGTTGTACCCCACCTTCAGACTGACGTCCTCGAGGGCGGTAACCTTGTTGAACCGCATCGTGACATGATCGACCAACGCCAGATTTCCGGTCGCCTCCGCGGGGACCGCTTGATCGTGAGCTCGTGTCATGACCACTCAACCTCCCGCCACGGCCTTCCGGATTCTCGTGTTGAGTATGACCGAAATGACAAGCACAACACCGATGAACCCCTGATACCAGTACGGCGGCGCACCGGCGAGGATCAGCCCGCTGCGCATCACGCCCATCAGAAACGCGCCCAGAAACGCGCCGACGATACTTCCATAGCCTCCGGTGAGCAGGGCACCGCCGATGACGCAGGCGGCAATGGCTTCGAGCTCCATCAGCTGGCCCGACGTGGGGTCGACGCTGCGGAAGCGCCCGAAGCGCATAAAACCTGCCATCGCGGCGGTCATCGAACAAAGTACGAAGTTGGTGAGCTTCACGCGCCAGACGTCGATCCCCACCGCCTTCGCGGTCCCCGGGTTCCCGCCGACCGCCGACACGTGATTTCCGTACCTCGTGCGTGCGAGGATGAGCTGAAAAAGCACAACCAGGACGATGAACCACACACCGGACCAGCGAAGTCCGAACGTCGTGCGCCCGCCGAGGAAGTGCATGAGCGGCGCCGGCTCGAGGTAGTCGACGGGAAACCCGCGTGACACGGCAAGAATGACGCCCCGGTAGAACATCATCCCGCCGAGTGTCACGATAAATGACGGGACCCCCGTACGCAGCACGAGCTGCCCGTTGATGAAGCCGATCACCGCTGCGACGAGCAGACCCACCAGAATGCCCACGAAGAGCGGCGCCCCGGCGCTCGCCACGAGTGCGCCGACCATCGGGGCAATTGCGAAGACCGAGCTCACCGACAGGTCGAACTCCCCCGCAATCATAAGGAAACACACGCCCACCGCGATGATCCCCAGCTCCGAGGTCACGGTGAAGACGTTCACCATGTTACTCGCGGTCAGGAAGCGATCCGAGAGGATCGAGAAGGCGAGCATGACCAGGAGCAGTCCGGCCACCGCGCCGAGCTCTTTCATTCGGACCACGTCCATCATCGATTTCTGCAGCTGTTTTTCCGGCATGGCATCCGACCCTCGCAGAACACTGTAAGCTTTCGACCTGAAATGGCCGGCGTGCCGGATCCCGCGACTCTACGGGACCCGACTGCGCCGGCATCGATCAGCAATTTCCGACCGGTGATTTACCGGTATCCCGCCGATACCATCTCGTCGACGATGTCGACGTTGTCCTGGTCGACGATCGCCGGACCGGTGAGAATGTCATCGTGCGGGATCAGGCCGTACTGATTGTACAGCGTCAGCAGTCCGATCGGCAGGTACCCCTGCAGGTACTGCTGTTGCTCGATGGTGAACACCATGCGGCCGTCCTTGATCGCCGAGATTATCTGGTCGGAGAGATCGACCGCGCTGAGCTTGATGTCCTCGGCATCGGAGCCGAGATCAGCCATCAGCGAAAGCGCCGGATGTGCGCCGAGCGGTCCGAGAGTGAACACGGCGTCGGTGCCCGGATTGCTCGTGAGGTATGCGTTGAGTGCCTCGAAGTTGTCGGCAGCATCCGGGGATCCGCTCAGACGCTCGAACGGCACGCCATGCTCATCGAACACCTCCTGCATACCGGCCGAACGGGCCTCATGCCCTGCGTGACCGGGCTCGTGAATGAGGACGACGCCACGCTCGGGGGTGTCGGGAGCGAACTCCTCGAACATCCTCCTCGCCGCCTGCACACCGACCTGGTATTCATCGGCACCGACGTAGGCGAGATAGGGAATGCGCTCGGCGGGTGGCCGGTCGTCGGGGACATTGATCGCAATCACGGGAATCCCCTGGTCGATGGCGTTTCGAAGCGGCTCATCCACCGCGTTCTTGTCCGTTATCGTGACCACGATGCCGTCGGGCTGAGCCGAGATAGCCGTCTCGATCATGTCGACGAACTCACCGACATCATACTGCTGGGGCCCGAGATAGGTCATATCGACGCCGAACTGCGCGGCCGCGTCCTCCGCGCCGCGAACGACGACTGCCCAGAACGGGTCGGCCGCGCCGCCGTGCGTGATGACGAAGAACTCGTACTCCTCTTCCGGCGCGGCGCCCTCACCCTGTCCCGACGCGAATACCATCGCCGGAACCAGCAACAGCGCGACCATCACACACAACACAAATCCTCGTGCGTGTTTCATGGCAACCTCCTCCTTATAGAGAACCGAAGTTTGCTCCACACCATTGCAAGCTCCGTGCCCACTTGAGTGCCGGGCCGCGAACCTGCCCTGACCGCGGACACTCTCGCAGCATCTTCCAATACAATGAGTTACAAGACCCGGCCGGTTCGAGACGGAGGCCGCCGGTCGCTTGCGGCGGCGACTCGCGTGAAATCCACCGGTGCGCCGTGCCGCAGTGGTGGATATCCACCGCAAGTGCCCGGCGTAGTCCGCTCCCGCTCATCGCGACGTGCCGGCCCCGGGCACAATGCCGAATTTCTGCATCCGGTAGCGCACCACGTTGCGGGATACGCCGAGCGCCCTGGCCGCGGCGGCAATGTTCCACTCATTGCGCTCGAGCGCATCGAGAAGCATCGTCCGCTCGACCGCATCGAGCTTGCTTCCATCGGTGCGCTCCGAGCTCGGCCGGGGAAACGTCGCGCGGGGCGGGCCGACGTCCTGCAGCTTCGGCGGGAGGTCCGCGATTTCGACGGTGTCGCCCGCGGCGAATACGAAGGCGTGCTCCATGACGTTCCGGAGCTCCCGGGCGTTTCCCGGCCAATCGTGGCGAAGCAGCGCGCGTTCCACCGCCGGAGAGAGTGACTTCGCCTCCCGTCCGTGCCGCGCGGCCAGTCGTTCGAGAAACTGCTCTGCCAGTGGCAGGATGTCTTCGAAGCGATCCCGCAGCGGCGGAATCTCGAGCGTGATCGTGTTAATGCGGTAGTAGAAGTCTTCGCGGAATCTCCCCTCCCGCACCAGAGTCTCGAGATCCCGGTTTGTGGCGCTCACGAGCCGCGTGTGGACGCGGACTTCACGGTTCTCGCCGAGCGGCTGAAACGAATGCTCCTCGAGAAAGCGCAGCAACTTGGGCTGGAGCTCGAGCGGAAGGTCACCGATCTCGTCGAGCAACAGGGTGCCACCGTCGGCCTGTCGTAGCTTCCCGGAGTAGGCCTGTGCCGCCCCCGTGAAGGCGCCCTTGCCGTAGCCGAAAAGTTCGCTCTCGATGAGCGTGGCCGGTACGGCCGGACAGCTGATGGTCAGAAAGGGTCTGTCCGCAGGACCCGCAGCATGCAGCGCACGCGCCACTACCTCTTTCCCGACCCCGCTCTCTCCCACGAGCAGGACCGCGCTCGACGCCTCGCCGATGACCCGGACGTTGCGCATGAGCGCGCGCATGGCCGGGCTCTCCGCTACCGGCGCCCATCCCTGCTCGGCGGCGGCGACAGCACGGCGCTGGTCGTCGGTCTCATGAAGTACACGCTTCACGACGTGCCGGATGAACTCCTTTTTGAAGGGCTTGGCAAGGAAGTCCGCGGCGCCCTGTTTCATCGCCTGCACGGCCAGTTCGATCGTGCCGTAGGCCGTGATGAAGATCACTGGAATGGGCTCCGGGCATGCGCGGGCGCAACGGAGAAGCCCGACGCCGTCCATGTCCGGCAGGCGTACGTCGGATACGACGAGGTCGAGGTCTCCATGCTCTTCTATGATGCGGATCGCCTCCCTACCGGTGCTCGCCGTACGCACCCCGAAACCATCTTTCTCGAAGAGGATACGCAGCAGATCCCTCATATTGCGTTCGTCATCGACGATGAGAAGCTGCTTCATCCCGCCTCCCCTGCCAGAGTGATAACAAAGCTCGTGCCGCAGCCCGGCGCCGAATCAACCTCTATCGAGGCCCCGTGCTGCTCCACGATGCGGTGTACGATCGACAGACCGAGGCCCGTGCCCCGGGACTTCGTCGTGAAGAAGGGATTGAAGATCATCTTGCACGTGTGCTCATCCATTCCGCTGCCGTGGTCCTGAACCGTGAGCTTCACCGCGCCCTGCGACGTGGTCACACTGAGGCGTACAGGTTGATGGTCTGCCGACGCCTCCGCGGCATTCACAAGGAGGTTTACCAGCACCTGCTGCATCAGATCGCGATCCACGTACACCGACAGCGGTTGTGACGGTACATCCACGCGCAGACGTGATGGATCGAAACTCTCGCGCGGTAGCTGGGCTTTGACATCGGCGATCAGGTCGTCTATGGATACCTCCGATGGCCGTGGTTCATGCCGACGCGCGAAGTCGAGGTAGTTGGTGATGAGGAACTCTACGGTCACGACCTCGTCCATAATCATGTCCAGCAGACGGTCGTATCCCGCGCGCTCCTCCGTGACCTCAAACTCGTCGCGCAGCATCTCCGCGGACACCCGGATGATGCCGAGCGGATTCCGCAGCTGATGCGCGACCGCTGCGGCCATCTCCTGCACGATCGTAAATCGTGTCGAAATGAGTAACTTCTCAAGCTCATTCAGCGACGTCTGTCCGCGGGAAGCAGAAATGAGGGTGCGGCCGCGGTCGAGTACCACGAACCGATCGGCAACGTTGAATACCTCGTAGGCCTTGTGCGTGACGAACACGACAGCGACTCCCCGTGCGCGCGCATGTGCAATCTGGGCGAGAACCTGCTCGACCTGCTCGTCGGAGAGCGCAGCTGTCGGCTCGTCGAGGACAACCAGCCGTCGGGCAAAGTACATTGCGCGCGCGATTGCGAGCATCTGGCGCTGGCCACCGGAGAGTCGCGATACCATCTGCCGCGCGGAAGGCATCTCCACTCCGAGGTCGGCCAGGATCGCTTCGGTGGACCGGATCATTTGTCCATGATCGAGCCGGCGCGTGAGTCCGGCACCGCGTTGGGGTTCCGCACCGAGAAAGAAGTTCCGGGCAATGCTGAGATGATCAATGAGTGCAAGGTCCTGGTAGACCACTTCTATGCCGAACTGACGCGCTTCCCGGGGAGAGCGAAACCCGCCCGGCTTGCCCTCGACCAACAGCTCGCCGCCGCTCATCGCCTGCAGGCCCACCAGCGCCCGGACCAGAGTTGACTTTCCCGCGCCGCTGTTCCCGAGCAATCCGACGACCTCACCGCAGCCGACGGCAAAGTCGGCCTGCCGTAAGGCCACAACACGACTGTAGGTGACGGTAGCGGCGCGCATCTCCACGAGAGCCGGGGGGTGCGGCCGGGAACGGCCCGAGACACTCCCAGTCAACGCTCTTACCCCACTCATTTGTCACTATGGTAAGCTGACTTACGTCATCTGTAAAATGCAGGAAATTCGAAACGCCCGCCTCGCCGGTTAACCGCCGGCCCGATTAGCCAATACCGTCCGACTATTTAGTACATCGAGGCTATGCCACACGGAGTCCACGCCGGGTAATTTGGAGACAAACCCCACGGAGGATTTCGCACATGAAAAAACGAACTCTCTTCATCGTTTTTGCCGTCGCGGCCACCGCTGCCCTGCTGCTTTCCGGATGCGGCCCGCAGGAAGCAGCCGAAGGCGAGCCCCAGGTAGAGAAAGAGCCCGTCTCGATCGCCTACGTCGAGTGGGCCCGGGCGACAGCCATCAGCCACGTAGCGGCCGAGATACTGCGAACGCAGGGCTTCGAGGTGGAACTGCAGAGCGTCGCGAACGCAGCCATGTGGCAGTCGGTTGCCGAAGGCGACACTGACGCCATTCTCTGCGCCTGGCTGCCCGCGACTCATCAGATGTTCTACGGCCCCCAGGGTGAGTTTTCTGACGACGTGGTAAACATGGGTC
>CAYOFA010000066.1:0-3689 GCA_964402885.1 uncultured Spirochaetaceae bacterium | reverse complement strand
CAGATGTTCTACGGCCCCCAGGGTGAGTTTTCTGACGACGTGGTAAACATGGGTCCGAACTACTACGGAGCGCGACTCGGGCTCGTCGTTCCGAGCTACGTGGACATCGACTCGATGGAAAACCTCGACGCAAACGCGAGCATGTTCGACCAGGAGATCGTTGGCATCGACCCGGGAGCGGGAATGATGCAACAGACCGAGACCATGATCGACAACGACACCTACGGCATGGGCGATTGGAACCTGCTCGAAGGTAGTGGGCCGACCATGACCGCCGCGCTCGAGGACGCGATTCAGGCCGAAGAGCCGATCGTGGTCACCGGCTGGAAACCCCACTGGATGTTCGGTCGATGGGACCTCAAGATACTCGACGATCCGGAGAACGTGTACGGCGAGCAGGAAACCATCAACACGATCGTTCGCGAAGGCCTCGCCGAGGACAACATCGCCGCGTTCCGCTTCTTCGAGAAGTTCGACTGGACCGAACTCGACCTCGGACAGGTTCTGGTCTGGAATCAGGAGGGCATGCAGCCCACCGAAAGTGCCAAGCAGTTCGTCAACGAGAACGTAGAGACAATCAACGAGCTGCTGCCCGACGACCCCTACTTCTCCGAGATCGAAGGTGCGTCCGTCCAGAGATAGCTCTTCTTGCTCCCCTCCGCCTCGCACCCGTGACCCGGGCATCGCTACATGCGGCGCCCGGGCGGGTGCTTTTTTTTGTTGCCGACAGCACAACCGCATGCGATGATCAGGCTGTACGATCCAAGACCGGGAGGTGTCCGGGATGACCGCATTGGTAGCAGACAAGCTGCCCGATGACCGCATCAGTGCACTCGAAGCGCAGGGGTGCGCCGTCGTATATCAACCGGACCTGAAGGACGACGCGCTCGCGGAGGCCATGCGCACCCGTGAGCCCGACATCCTCATCGTCCGGTCTACGAAAGTACCCGCAAAAGTGATCGAGGCCTACGCGGGCCTCAACCTGATTATCCGCGCCGGCGCAGGGTACAACACGATAGACGTCGACACCGCCTCCGCGCGCAGCGTCTACGTTGCAAACTGTCCGGGCAAGAACTCCGTGGCCGTCGCCGAGCTTGCCTTCGGCCTCCTGCTCAGCCTCGACCGCCGCATTCCGGATAATGTAGCCGACCTCAGAAACCAGGTGTGGAACAAGCAGGAATACTCCAAAGCCGCCGGACTGCGTGGGCGCACCCTCGGGGTAATCGGTCTTGGTCGCATCGGCAACGAGATGGTCGTCCGGGCGAAGGCCTTTGGCATGCCGGTCATCGCATGGAGCCGGTCGCTCACCCCGGAGCGAGCGGATGAGCTCGGCGTACGCTACGCGGCGTCGCCGACGGAGGTTGCCGGGGCAGCCGAAGCTGTCAGCGTCCACCTCGCCGCAACGGGGGACACCCGGGGGCTCCTCGGAGAGGAGTTCTTCGGGGCGATGAAGCCGGGCGCGTATTTCATCAACACCGCCCGTGCCGAGGTCGTCGACGAGGACGCCCTGCGAAGGGCCGTGGAGGAGAAGGGACTGCGCGTCGGCCTCGATGTGTTCGAAGCCGAGCCCGCCGGGAAGACGGGCTCCGTGGAATCCGCGTTATTCGAGCTCCCCGCCGTGTACGGCACCCACCACATCGGCGCCTCCACCGAGGAGGCGCAGAACGCGGTGGCCGACGAGGTCGTGCGCATCGTCTCGCACTACATGCAGTCCGGACGCGTGCCGAATTGCGTGAACACCGCCCGGCGCACCCCGGCGCGCTTCATCGTGTCTGTGCACCATCGAAACCGCGTGGGCGTGCTCGCCGCGGTGCTCGGCGTCATCAAGGAGAACGGCATAAACGTCGACGCCATGGAGAACGTCCTCTTCGAGGGTGGCGAGGGCGCCTGCGCCAACATCCAGATCGAGGCCGAGCTCTCAGCCGATGCGATCGCTCAGATAGAGAAGGCAAGCGCCGACGTGCTCTCGGTGAACATGCACGAGATCACGTAGCGGGCTACCCCACCGACTCGTCGGACACCCGAAGCCATTTGATGCGCTGCGGCTCTCCATCAACCTCGACCATGTCTTTGAAAAGCTCATCGGTGGAGGTGACACGGCCGAACTCCCATCGCTGCTTGCGATAGTTCTCCTCGGTAACTTCCTCGTCGTCGCTGAAGTGAGGCATGTAGAGTACCATGTCACCTACCGAGACCTCGGCCTTCGAGGGCTTGTGCGTGCGCAGGACGAATCGTGTCCACATCTTGTCACCGTCGGCGAAAAGCACCTCTGCCTGGTTCTGCGTCGCATCGCTCGGCGGCGTGATGATCTTGGCGGCCCTGTACGAGTTTCCTGTCACCGTATCCCCGTCGGTGTAGCTGCAGAGCTGTTCTCCGGAGCGGAAATCGACCGTGCCGGCCTTCGCCGACACGCTTCCGGCGCGATCGGCAACTCCTTTGACCGTGCCGGCGCCGTCAACAACCGAGTCCATCGTCTCGCAGCCCGCTGCGAGCAGCAGGAGAACGACGATCAGTGCCGTGATGCCTGTCTTTGCCATAGCTCTACCTCCTCGTAGATATCCCGCACGTGCAGCCCGAGCTGCGCGCGGCACCTACGAATCAACGGTACGCGAGAGGCGGGTGCGAAGAAGTGGGTTGATTCGCGACTTGAATCATAGCGGCCCCTGCGGCGAAAACAAGCGAAAAAAAGCGGTTCCCCGGTCCTCCGGGGTGTTGGCCACGTGGGTGCCGCCGGCGGACAGCGCTGTCTTCGTGGCAATCAAGCGATTTCAGATTCCCAGACGGATGATGACGCCGGCTCGCAGTAGCCAGGTACTCTGGTCGGCCGAGTAATCCATGTCGTCCCAGCGGCCAGTGTCTTCTTCGGCTGCATAATGCACGGTCTTCCAGGCCACCCCGGCGTTGAGCTTGGTAACGTCGGTGAGATGGTAAATCGCGTCGAGGTACGGCGTATGCTCGTAGACAAGCTGATCGGAGAAGTTGAGCGCGAGATAGACACCGTAAGCACCCGTGATGTTCAGCACGGGTCGGCGATCCCTGATCCAGAAGTAGGTGAGTTGGGGCCGCAGGAGCAGACTCTGGTTGGTGTTGTAGGCATTGAAGTGATACCGGTTCTTAACGGCAAAAACCCAGTCTTCGCCAGGAAGGAAATCGAAGAGAAACCGTGGAGTGACATCGGCGACAAGTACGTGCTCTGTACGATCGGTCGTGTCCTTTCGCTCGAGGTCGCCATCGTAGCGTACGTCCCAGTCTTCGTCATGACGGGCACCCTGCTGCACCCGGTAGAAAGCACCCACTTTCACGTTTTCGAGAACCCTGTAGTAGCTGCCGATGGTGAGCGCCCGGTATCCAAACTCGAAGTCTTCGCTCTCGAACCGGCCGACGAGCTCCACCATTGGATCCCAGTCGTCGACGTCCAGGAAGAGACGTGACGCCATCTCCAGCTCGACAAATCCTTCAGGAGGATCGTCCTGCGCTGCGGCGGGCGCAGGGGCCACAGAGAGAAGAGCTACCGTCAAAAGGACTGCCGCAACTGCGGCACGTACAGGCGCCGTTGGGCGCCGGTGTCGGATGTCAATCATAGTCCTGATCCAGGAGGTCGGCGTAGGCTTCGTCGAGGTCGGTGTCGTCGAAGACCTCGCCGCGGTCGGGGTCCATGTTCCAGTTGAGCTCCCGCGTCCAGTCGTAGG
>CAYOFA010000065.1:5758-16758 GCA_964402885.1 uncultured Spirochaetaceae bacterium | reverse complement strand
GGACTTACCGCGACCGAGCTTGCGATCAGCGAGAGTCAGGAGCGCATGGCGGTGGTGGTCGACCCCTCCGACGCCCACCTTTTCATCACATGCGCTCTCGAGGATAATCTCGAGGCGACCCCCATCGCAACAGTAACCGACACCGGCCGGCTGCGTATGTACGCGGGCGGGTCGGTTGTGGCGGACATAGATCGCGCCTTCCTCGACACAAACGGCGCGCCGCGGACGGCCCGCGCCTTCATCCGGGCCCCCGCCGACAACGTCGGTTCGGGCGGGGCGTCGCCGGCGGCGGAAGGACGCGGGGCGCCCGGGGCGGCCTCGACGATAACTGCCGATGACTGGCTCTCGCGACTGCGGGAGCTCGACGTTGCCGGACGACGGGGCCTCGTCGAGTCCTTCGATCCGACGATTGGTGCGGGGAGCGTCCTCCTGCCCTACGGCGGGCGCTTCCAGGGAACGCCCGAGGAGGCGACGGTATGCGAGTTTCCCGCAGCCGCGTTTTCACGGGACCCCGGGAGCTCGGCAGCGGCAGCGCCGGTGAGCGCCATGGCATACGGCTTCGACCCCGCACTGTCGGAACAGTCGCCGTATCATGGTGCCTACCTCGCGGTGGTGGAATCGGTCTGCCGGCTGCTCGCCGTCGGGGCCACACTCTCGGCCATTCGCCTCAGCCTGCAGGAGTACTTTCCCCGTCCCGGCGACGATGCCGAGCGCTGGGGACTGCCGGTGGCGGCCCTCCTCGGGGCCCTCGGCGCCCAGCTCGACCTCGGCGTCCCTGCGGTCGGCGGCAAGGACAGCATGTCCGGTACCTTCGGGCATCTCGACGTACCTCCGACTCTGGTATCTTTCGCCGTATCGAGCTTCCCCGCCGGCCATGCCACCAGCGCAGCCTTCAGAGAGTCCGGCTCCGCGATACTCCTCCTCGAGACGACCTACGGCCCCGACGGCCTTCCGGATGTTGCAGCTCTGCGCGCCCATGCGTCGCTCCTCTCGGCCCTGCGCGAGCGGGGGGCGCTGCGTGCGGCCGGCACCATTCGCGCCGGCGGCGTGGCGGCCGCCCTGTCCCGCGCCTGCCTCGGAAACCGCATCGGCGCCGAGCTCGACCTCGGCGCCATTGCCGACCCCGCGGCGGCGCGCTACGGGAGCTTCTACGCCGAGGTTCCGGCCGAAGAGGCCGATCGCCTGCCGGCCGCCGGCAACCCGGCTGCCGGCAATTCGGCTGCCGCGGCCGTCGGCCGGGTGATGCGGATCGGGACCACCGGCGGCGAGAGCATCCGTACCGCCGAGTGGACTCTTCCCCTCTCGGCGGTTGCCGAGGCGCTCGAAACGCCGCTCGAGAGTGTATTTCCCACGCGGGCCGCAGAGCCCACGGCCGGCGGTGCCGGGACAGCGGAGGCGGCCGCCGCGGGGCGCGCCGACGCGCCGGCCTCGTCGCGCCCGGCCCCCCGGTCCTCGGGCACCGCCGCCCGCCGCCGCACCACCGGCACCGCGCGTCCTCGCGTTCTCATTCCCGTGTTTCCGGGGACGAACTGCGAGATCGATACCGCCCGGGCCTTCGAGGCGGCCGGAGCCGAGGTCGAGGAGGTGGTGTTTCGTAACGTCGGGCCGGACGTGACCGCCGAATCCGTCGATCGTCTCGCGGCCGCACTCGGCCGCTCGCACATCCTCGCACTTGCCGGGGGCTTCAGCGCAGGCGACGAGCCGGACGGTTCGGGGAAGTACATTGCCGCGGCGTTCCGTGCCCCACGCCTCGCGGAGGCGATCACCGAGCTGCTCGAGGCCCGTGACGGGCTGGTCCTCGGCATCTGCAACGGATTTCAGGCCCTCGTGCGACTCGGCCTCGTGCCCTTCGGTGAGATCCGTCCCCGCACTCCCGAGGACCCCGTCCTCGCGGCGAACTCAGTGGGACGTCACGTTGCCGCGATGGTCCGCACTCGGGTCGCCTCGACCATGAGTCCGTGGCTTCAGGCCGCGGATCCGGACCGGGTCTACGCCGTACCCGTTTCGCACGGAGAGGGGCGCTTCGTGTGCGGGGAGGAACTCCTACACTCCCTATGGAGGAATGGACAGATCGCTACACAGTATGTAGACTATGAGGGAATGGTCGCCGACGAGATGCCGTGGAACCCCAACGGGTCCGTCGACGCTGTGGAGGCGGTGAGCTCACCCGACGGACGCGTTCTGGGCAAGATGGCTCACTCGGAACGCATTCGTCCGGGCCTCTACAGAAACTTCCCGGAAACGGGAGATATGGGGATCTTTGAAAGCGGCGTGCGCTATTTTGCGTAGCTCGCGCCGAACGCGTGCATCCATATAATCCCGATAATACGGTTCGGGAGTATCTACAGGAGGGCCGAAAATCCTCCTACTATGGGTGGAATGACTCTCACCATGTGCCTCACCCTGGCAGAGTGTTTCGCCTATAGCCGCTTGCACGGTATGCGCAAGGAGGCTCGCTATGAGCACGGTACTCTACGAGGGAAAGGCGAAAGAGGTCCTCGACTCCGGGGACCCGTCCCGCATCGTCATACGCTACAAGGACGATGCCACCGCCTTCAACGGACAGAAACACGACCAGATCAGAGATAAGGGAGTGCTGAATAACCGCATTTCCTCTCTGCTTCTGGCCTATCTCGAGGAGCACGGAGTGCGGACGCACTTCCTCGAGAAGCTCTCCGAGCGGGAGCAACTCTGCCGCAGGGTGACCATCGTCCCGCTCGAGGTCATCGTGCGAAACCGCGTGGCGGGAAGCATGGCACGGCGCCTGGGTCTTGCCGAGGGCACCGCGCTGTCCACGACGGTTCTGGAGCTCAGCTACAAGAACGACGAGCTCGGCGACCCACTCATCAACGACTACCATGCCGTCGGCATCGGCCTGACGACCTTCGAGCAGCTCGAGGAGATCTACGCGATAACGCGAAAGGTCAACGAGCTCCTCGGTGCGCTCTTTCGTGAGGCGGGCATCGAGCTTATCGATTTCAAGCTCGAGTTCGGCGTCGACGACTCCGGGGAGCTCCTGCTTGCCGACGAGGTGAGCCCCGACACCTGCCGGTTCTGGGACCTCGAGACCGGAGAGAAGATGGACAAGGATCGCTTCAGGCAGGATCTCGGTCGGGTGATCGAGGGATACCGCGAAGTACTGGCACGGCTCGAGAGGTAACCACATGCCGACATACGATTCAATCACGGACCACTTTGCCGACGAGTGCGGCGTATTCGGTGCCTATTTCGGCGATGCCGACGACGAGCGTCGGGCGCAGCTCTCGCGCATCGTCTACTACGGCCTGTACTCACAGCAGCATCGCGGGCAGGAGAGCGCCGGCATGGTGCTCGACGACGGGGGCGATTTCCAGGTGCACAAACAGCTCGGCCTGGTCGCCGAGGTGTTCTCCGACGAGGTGCTCGACGGGCTGCGCGGCCACGCCGCGGTCGGACACGTACGCTACTCCACACGCGGCGCCAATTCTCTCGCCAACGCCCAGCCCCTCGTCGGGCAGTCCCGCCTCGGCCCCCTCGCGATTGCGCACAACGGAAATCTCGTGAACGCGCCGGTCATCCGTGAGCTCCTCGAGGACGCGGGGGTCATGTTCCAGACCTCGAGCGATTCCGAAGTGATTCTGAACCTGCTCGCCCGCGGGTCCCGGTACGGGCTTCGCCGCGCGCTCTCGGATACGATGCGGACCGTACAGGGCGCCTTCTCGCTGGTAATACTCACCCAGGAGGGCCTGGTCGGGGTGCGCGATCCGAACGGCATCCGACCCCTGTGCATAGGATCGCTCGACAACGGATACGTCATGGCGTCGGAGAGCTGTTCCCTGGACGCAGTCGGCGCAGAGCTCGTCCGTGATGTCGAGCCCGGCGAAATCGTCATCATCAACGATGAGGGCATACAGTCGGTGAAAAACTCCGAGCGCACGGCGCTTCGGACCTGTTCCTTCGAGTTCATCTACTTCGCACGCCCCGACTCGACGATTGACGGGGCCGACGTCTACGAGACCCGGCGCAGCGCCGGCGCACAGCTGTTCGAAGAGGCGCCCGTGGAGGCTGATCTCGTGGCAGGAGTGCCCGACTCGGGCGTCGTCGCCGCCCTCGGCTACGCCGAGGCCTCGGGCATACCCTTCGGCATGGCCCTCATCAAGAACAAGTACGTGGGCAGATCCTTCATCGCCCCTTCGCAGAAGCTTCGAGAACAGGCTGTGAGCGTCAAGCTGAACGTTCTCGCCGGAAATGTCCGCGGCAAGCGCGTGATCCTCATAGACGATTCCATCGTGCGGGGCACGACGTCGAGACGCCTGGTTGCGATGCTCAAGGACGCGGGCGCCACCGAGGTCCACTTTCGGGTCGCGTCGCCGCCCGTGTACTTTCCGTGCTACTTCGGTATCGACACCCCGTCGCGACGGGAGCTCGCCGCCAATCGCGGCGTGGAGGATATCCGCGACATGGTCGGAGCCGACAGTCTCTCGTTTCTGTCGGTGGAAGGACTGCTCGAATCGCTGGGCACGCAGCGGAAGTTCTGCACCGGCTGCTTCACCGGCGTCTACCCCGTCGCCGCACCTCTCGAAGAGGAGAAGCTTGCGATGGAGAGACAATAGCTGTGGCGACGTATCGTGAGTCCGGGGTCGACATCGACGAGGCCGCACGGCTTGTTTCTCTCATTCGCGAGAAGGCCCGCGCGGCAGCCGATCGGCGTGGCGGTGGCCGGCGCAGCGACGGTGACGACGCACGCGGGAACGGCGGCAGCGCCGCCGAGATCGGCGCCTTCGGGGCGTTCTTCGAGCTCCCGCAGATGCAGCGGCCCGTACTCGTGTCGTCCACTGACGGTGTCGGCACGAAGCTCGAGCCCGCCCTTGCCGCCGGACGGTATCGTGAGATCGGACGGGACTGCGTTGCCATGTGCGCCAACGACATACTCTGCCACGGGGCGAAACCCCTGTATTTCCTCGACTACCTCGCGTGCGGATCTCTCGAAGCCGATGTAGCGGCGGAAATCGTCGCCGGCATGATAGACGCCTGTGAGGAAATCGACTGCAGCCTCTCCGGAGGTGAAACGGCCGAGATGCCGGGGATGTACGCGGCGGGCAGCTACGACGTAGCCGGTTTCATCGTCGGCATCGCGGATGCCGAGCGGCTCATCGACGGGTCGTCGGTGAAGCCCGGTGACACGCTCATCGGAATCGACTCGAACGGCGTCCACAGCAACGGATTCTCCCTCATACGCGCACTCGACCTCGACTGGGACGAGGATATCGGGGGCCGTCGCCTCGGCGATGTCCTTCTCGAGCCGACCTTGCTCTACGTGGGGCCGGTACTTTCCCTCATCGAGGTGGTATCCGTGCACGGCATCGCCCATATCACCGGCGGCGGGCTCTACGAGAACGTGCCGCGGATGACCCGGCGCAGGTTCCGCTACGACATAGACCGTGCGGCGCTCTCCCGTCAGGCCGTCTTCGATGCCATCGCCGCGGGCGGCGTTGCCGAGGAGGAGATGTTTCGCACCTTCAACATGGGCACGGGCATGGTGCTCGCCGTCGATCCGAGAGAGGCCGCGGCGGCTGGTGAGCATCTTGCCTCAGCGGGTCTCAGCGCCCGTGTCATCGGAGAGGTCCACGACGGAGAGGGCGTGTGTATCGCGTAGCCGTTCTCGTATCCGGGTCGGGTACGAATCTTCAGGCGCTCATAGACGCCGCAACCCATGGCTCCATCAACTGTCGCATCGTCAAAGTGATCAGTGATCGCTCGGGTGCCTACGCCCTCGAACGGGCTCGCGCAGCGGGGATTCCCGCGGAGGTCGTCTCACGCTCGAAACACGGCAGCTCGCTCTCCGATCACATCCTCGCCGCACTCCCGCCGCGTGTGGACATCATCGTCCTCGCAGGTTTTCTCTCGATCCTCCGCGGTGAGATTCTCGAGCGATTCCGGGGTCGCATCATCAACATTCACCCCGCCCTTCTGCCGGATTTCGGTGGTCCCGGCATGTACGGCATACACGTTCACCGGGCCGTGCTCGAGTCGTGCCGAAGGGAAACGGGGTGCTCGGTCCACATTGTCGATGAGGGAACCGACACCGGACCCGTCCTCGTTCAGACGCGTGTTCCGGTAAAAGATGGCGACACGCCGGAAACCCTCGCTCGTCGCGTACAGTCCGTCGAGCATGAAACACTCGTCACCGGCCTGAAAACCCTGGCCGCCCGGCTCGGACTCACCGCCGACTCGGCCGCCGGGGGTGCGGATTCCGGGGAGCAGTACGAACAGGGGGAGCGCAGATGAACATACTGGTTGTCGGCTCGGGCGGCCGCGAGCATGCCGTGGCGTGGAAGCTGGCCCGCAGCCGGCGGAATCCGCGCGTTTTCTGTGCCCCGGGGAACGCAGGTACGGCGCGGGTCCCCCGGTGTGTAAACATCGATGCACGCACCAACGAAGAAGTCGTCTCCGCCGCCCTCGAACACGAGATCGACCTCGCCGTCGTCGGGCCTGAAGAGCCGCTGGTAACCGGGCTCGCCGATGACCTGCGCGCCGCGGCCATTCCCTGTCTCGGGCCCACGCGCGCCGCAGCCGCCCTCGAAGGGAGCAAGATCGCCGCGAAGGAGTTCATGAGCCGGCACGGTATCCCGACGGCGACCTACGAGGTGGCCCATGCGCCGCAGGAGGCCATGGACGCCGTCGACCGACTGGAACTGCCGGTGGTGCTCAAGGCGGACGGGCTGGCTGCGGGAAAGGGAGTTGTCGTCTGCCGGGATCGGGACACAGCGCGGGAGACGGTGCACTCTTTCATGGTGGACAGGTCCCTCGGACAGGCCGGCCAAAGCATGGTGATCGAGAAGTGTCTCGAGGGCTATGAAGTAACCATTCTCGCGTTCACGGACGGCAATACCGTTTACGAGCTTCCGCCGTCACAGGACCACAAGCCCATCGGTGAAGGCAATACCGGCCCCAATACCGGCGGCATGGGCGTCATTTGTCCGCATCCCCGCTTCGATCCGCAGCTGCAGGAGCGCTTTCGGGCGGACATTCTCGAGCCCACGCGTGCGGGTATCCGCGAGGACGGCATCGACTACCGCGGCGTGCTCTACTTCGGCCTCATGGTTACAGCTGAGGGACCGTTTCTTCTCGAGTACAACGTTCGCCTCGGCGACCCGGAAGCCCAGGCCGTCCTTCCCCTCATCGATACCGATCTCGTCGAGCTTGCTCTCGCGACCGCAACGGGTCGGCTGGCCGAGATTCCGCCTCCCGCTGTGAACCTCGCCAGCTGCGTCGTCGTCGCGGCCTCCGGCGGCTATCCCGGTGCATACGAGGTCGGATATGACATTCGGGGCATCGGGGACTGTGAAAGTCCGGTGTTCATGGCGGGCGTACGGGAGGAGGGAGAGAGGCTCGTCACGGCAGGCGGGCGGGTGCTCTCAGTCTGCGGCATGGGCCGCACGGCGCAGGAAGCCCGCGATGTGGCATACCGGGATATGGAACGTTTGTCCTTTACCGACATGTACTACCGCTCCGACATCGGCACCTCCTCTCCGCGGTAGACGGCGAAGAGACAGCGCGCACCTCGTCCCCGGCGCATCGACGCCTCGAGGTACTCCGCCTCTCGTACGATGTTGCGCAGGAGGTAGGCCCGGCCCTCGGCGGCGAAGGACTCCTTCCATTCCTCCCACAGGGCGAGACTCCCGAGCCACAACGCCCGCTCTTCGGCAGTGAAATCCTCGGTTTCCACACGCAGGTCGCCGCGCTCCTCTGCGCGGGCCGCGAGGGCCGCGAGGGCTGCTCCGATCTCCATGTCCTCCGGGGAAAGCGTTTTGCCTCCGCCGCGCCCGTCCTCGAACTCACTGAGGATGCACAGAAAACAACCGCCGGGGCTCAGAACCTCGAGAACGTCCTCGAGAAAGGACTCGAGGTCATCGACCCAGTAGAGGCTATCGATAGACAGCACTACGTCGGCGCTTCCCCGAGGCGCACCGGAGACGTAGGCCTCCATGTCTTCGTGAACGAAGGCGGTTTCGGGGGCACCTCTGTCGGCGGCACGTGAAATCGCTGAGTGTGCACGGTCGACACCGAGGAGCCGTGCGCCCGCGTTGCCGGCGATACGCTCGCCGAGCTCTCCCAGACCGCATCCGAGATCGAGAATCCGCACGGGACCGAGCGCCCGTGTCCGCCGGATGAGGGACTCGAGCTGCCCGCGGGTCAGCGAGCCATGCTGCACGATGTCGAGTCCCTGACGGGCGCGACAGAGCTCACGGAAGGCAGGGCTCTCGGCGCTCTCCACGAGACCCCGCTCGAGGTAGTATTCCTCCACGGCAGTTTCCAGGTAGCGACGACCACGCCGCGTCGGCAGCAGACGACCCCCGGGGCCCCGGCGGAGAATACGGGCTCGCCGGCTTGCGTCGGCCAGGTCCCCGGCATCCTGCATATAGGTGCCGAAATAGGACGACATCGCCGCGGCGACCTCAGCCGCTGCGGCCGGCCGGCGCCGACTCGCGAGGTCCTCCGCAGTGAGAAAGAAATCGCGCACCTGGGGGGAGACTGCTGAAGGAATGAGCTTTCCTGCCATGTGGGCGCAGTATAGGCTTCCTCTTCCAGTGAGTCACCATGAGTATTGATGATCACCACGAGTCACCCGTTGACCCGGACCGCCGGGAATGATACTGTGCATATGCACATTAAGGAGCAGCAATTGTCACGATGTCCGAAACGCCGCAAATGCCGCGGACTCGACGGGACCCGGGTGTTCAAGCCGGCGGCGATCCCCCTGTCCGAGCTCCGGACAGTGCGGCTGGGACTCGACGAGCTCGAAGCCATGCGCCTCTGTGACCTCGAGGGACTCGACCAGAGCCAGGCAGGCGTGCATATGGCGGTGTCCCGCGGAACGGTGCAGCGGCTTCTCGCGCGCGGCAGGAAAAAGCTGGTCGAGGCGCTGATCGCGAATGAGGCCGTCGTCGTCGAGCCCCGCGCTGCGGGCGCCCTCGACTCCTGCGCAGACACTGCCGACGTCGGCTCACAGAGCGTCGGCGACCACGAATCTCATATCCACAAGGAGTAAAGATGAACATTTGCATTCCGACAGCGGGCCCCTCGGGCCTCAACGACACCGTCTACGGGCACTTCGGCAGCGCGCCGTACCTGACGATCATTGACACGGACACGGAGGAAATCTCGGTGATCGACAATTCGAACAAGGAGCATGGCCACGGCAACTGCGCCCCCTCCGCCGAGCTCGTGGAACGCGGGGTTCATGCGGTAGCCTGCGGCGGAATGGGCCGCCGTGCTCTTGACCGTCTCAACGAAGCAGGCATTCGGGTTTTTCTCAGCGGCGCCACTACAACGGCGGAAGCCGTGCAGGAAATTCTCACCGGCAGAGCACGGGAGTGCGGCGCCGAGCATGCCTGCGCCGGTCACCACGACCCCGACGGACACGATCATCACCACGAGCACGGGCATGGATGCCACTGAACCCGTCGATCGTTTGACACCTTGACACATCGACCTCACGCCGGCCGACCAAGACGCACGCGAAGCTCCCGTTTCGGGCTTGGCTTTCTGAGCTTCCGTCGCTAACATGAAGGGTATGTCGTCAAGGGCGCTCCACGCGCTGCGCTTGTTTCTCGTTCCGGGAGCTCCCACAGCCGCGGCTGCGATGCTCCTCGGCGCCTACGCCGGAACGAGTGAAGCCGTCGGTTTCGCCGCAGCGGTGGTGCTGCTTGCTGCGGTCGGCGCAGGCCTGGTTCTGGCGTGGCGCTTCAACCAGAGCCGGACGGCGTTTGCCCTTCTTCTCATCCTGTGCGTGGACCGCTTCTGGGTGCATGCATTCGGCGGCGGCGGCTTCTGGGCGCAGGCAGCGGCTATCGCCGCGGTCTCGACACTCCCGCCGCTGAACTTCCTTGCCATGTCCGTGAGCCGCGAGCGTGGTGTGCTCACCCGATTCGGCCTTCTCCGCCTCGGTGCACTGGCCGCACAGGCGGTTGCCGTAGCAGTCGTGCTGTGGCAGATGCCGCGGCTGCTCTATCAGTACGTTGCGGTGGACGTCGTTCCCACCCGGTTTTTTGAGTGGACCAGGATGCCACAGCCCGCCCTCCTCGTCTTTCTTCTCGCACTGGCCGCGTTTCTCATCGCCTACCTGAGACGCAGCAGGGCCGAGGACGCGGGTTTCTTCTGGGCGACCGTCACCCTGACCATGCCCGTCCTGCTTCCCGCCGCACCGAGGGTCTTTACCATCTATGCTGCCGGCGCCGCACTGATACTCCTCGCCTACGTTCTCGAGAGCTCGCACAGCATGGCGTTTCGCGATACCCTCACGGGGCTCCCCGGTCGTCGGGCCTTCGAGAACGAGCTTGCAAAGCTCGGCAGCCGATACGCAATTGCCATTGCGGACATCGACTACTTCAAGACATTCAACGACACCTACGGGCACGACGTCGGTGATCAGGTACTTCGTATGGTCGCCGGTCAGCTCGCGCGCGTGGGTGGTGGTGGACGAGCCTTTCGCTACGGCGGGGAAGAGTTCACCATTCTGTTTCCAAGGCGGTCAGCGGCCGACGTGGAAGCGGTACTCGAGGAGCTCAGAAAGCGCATCGACGAGGCCCGCTTCACCCTCCGCCGGCGCGATCGTCCCGAGACGCCACCCCCGAAGGAGGCGCGGAGCGGCGCGAAACGAAAGCACACACCGCTGTCGGTAACAGTAAGTCTCGGTCTTGCCGGTCGAAACGGGGCCAAGCGCTCGCCGGAGGAGGTTCTCAAGGCCGCCGACGAGGCCCTCTACAGCGCAAAACGAAACGGACGAAACCGCATCGCCAGCGCATGACAGCCCGCCGGCAGCCGGCGTCGGCGCCGGGCCGGACCCCGGCGGGCCCTGGCGCCGGGGTTCCGCCGCCGGTTACCCGTGAGGTCCCAGGACCGCTGCGCTGAGCCCCGGAAGGCTCAGCGACTCGTCCCGCTTCAGCTCGACGTCGGAGTTCGAGGCGGTGAGGATGCTCACGCCCCCGGCGGCACCGGCGGACCCGACGTCCCCGGCG
>CAYOFA010000065.1:0-5658 GCA_964402885.1 uncultured Spirochaetaceae bacterium | reverse complement strand
CCGGCGTTCCCGACTTCGGGGAATACCCGCGGGGTCCGCGAAAAATTGCAGTAAAGGCTCAGCCGGCCCCTGTGGACCGAAAGCGTTCCCGCATCCTCGTCAAACTCCACCGCCATCTCATCCCGCCGACCTGCTGCCAGCTCGGGCCACGTACGCCGCAGCGTTATCAGGGTGCGGTACCAGGTGAGCATCTCGGCGTGGGGTGAGGTTTCGCGCTCGCTCCACCGCAGCACCGAGGCGGCCGCGGTCTCGGGCGACTGCGGATCCGGCACGTCGGAGGACTGAAAACTGAACTCGCGACGGCGGCCCTCGCGGACCGCTTGACTGAGCTCGGGGTCCTGGTGATGGGTGAAGTAGAGAAACGGGGTGGAAGCGGCCCACTCCTCGCCCTGAAAGAGCATCGGAACGAAGGGAGAGAACAGGTAGACGGCGGCGGCGACCTTCTGCGCCTCCGTGCCGGCGATATGCGACAGTCGCTCCCCGCGGGCTCTGTTCCCTACCTGATCGTGATTCTGGATGTAGCCGAGAAACCGATCCGGCGGGAGATCCGCGGCAGAGCGGCCGTGTCGGCACCCGCGGGAGCTCTGATAGGCGCCGTCGAACACGTAGTTCCGCTCGAGCGCGTACGCCACCATGTCGAGCGGTCCGAAGTCTCTGTAGTAGCCCCACCGCTCCCCGGTAACGAGGGCGTGTATCGCGTGGTGGAAGTCGTCGCTCCACTGCGCGCGCAGACCGTAGCCGCCCGCCTCGGTACTGCGAACCACCTGAGGATCGTTGAGGTCGCTCTCGGCGATCACGATCAGCCGGCGGCCGAGCTCCCCTTCGAGACGGTGGACCGAGCTCCCGAGCTCCTCGAGGAAGTTCAGCGCCGACTTGTCGTAGAAGGCATGAACCGCGTCCACGCGCAGCCCGTCGGCATGATAGTCGCGCAGCCACATACGCGCGTTATCAATGAAGAAACGTCGAACTTCATCGCTTCCCGGGCCGTCGAGGTTGACGGCCGAGCCCCAGGGCGTTCGGTAGCGCTCGGTGAAATAGGGGCCGAACTCGTGGAGGTAGTTTCCCTCGGGGCCGAGGTGGTTGTAAACGACATCTATGAGGACGGCGAGCCCCTTCCCATGCGCCGCATCGACGAACCGCTTGACCCCGTCCGGGCCACCGTAAGCCTCGTGCGGGGCGAAGAGGTTGACCCCGTCGTATCCCCACCCCCGCGATCCGGAGGCGGCGGCAAGCGGCATGAGCTCCACGTGGGTCACGCCCAGGTCGACGAGGTGGTCCAGTCGTCCGGCCGCCGCCTCGAGCGTTCCTTCGTCGGTGAAGGTGCCGGGATGAAGTTCGTAAATGAGCGCGCGGGAGAGCGGCACCTGTTGAAACCCCGTATCACTCCACCGGAACGCATCGTGGCGTACCCGCAGCGACGGGCCGTGCACCCCTTCAGGCTGACGCTCGGACCTCGGATCCGGCCGCGGATCTCCCCCGTCGATGGAGAACGCGTAGGGTATCTGCGAGAGGTCCGCCCCCACCTCGGCCTGCCAGTATCCCCTCTCCGTCCGCTCCATCGGATACCGCTTTTCATCGGCTATGAGGTCAACGCCGGACGCCTCCGGCGCCCATACCTCGATTCGCTCCGTCACTGTGCGCTTACTCACTGTCTGCTCACTCACTGTCACCGCCCCCCTCCCGGGCAAGGAGACAAACCGGTACCGTCCCGACGAGTTTGGAGACCCGCACTTTGCCGCCGTCGTAGCGCTCGTCGGTGAGCACGCTCTTCCACTTCCCCGGCGGCAGCTTCAGATAGGTGTCGCCCCAGTTCCCGGCAAGCGTCAGCGGCAGGCGGGGGACGACCGTTACCGCCTGGCCGCTCGCCTCGCTTCCACGAACGAAGGCAAAGCAGTGCGCCGCAGAACTCCCCCCGGCTTCGAGCGGCTCGTAGCCACCGTCGGGGCCGAAGGCATCCGGAAGTGACGTGCGGAGCGCAAGCCCGCGGTTGATCAGCCACAGCTTGGGCAATCCTTCATCGAGGCGGTTCATGATCTCCCCGGGCGAGAGCTGAGAAAGCTCGGAAAGCATACGCTCGCGTGCGGCAAAATCCACCGGCCTGCGGTTATCGGGATCCACCAGGCTCAGATTCCAGAGCTCGCTTCCCTGATACACGTCCGGCACGCCCGGAGCGGTCAGCTTCAGCGCCGTCATGGCGAGGCTGTTCACCCACCCCGCTCTGCGGATGCGCCCGACGAGCTCCTCGGCCATCGCCATGAACTCATCATCATCCATGATGCCTTCAACGAAAGTCCGCAGCGCCGCCTCGTACTCGGCGTTCTGCGCCGTCCAGGACGTGTGAGTTTTGGCCTCGCGGGACGCTTTCTCCACGTAGGTGAGCATTCGATCGGTATCGATGGGCCAGGCGCCGACGAGCGTCTGGTAGATGAGGTACTCCATGTTGCGATCGGGCTGCCCGTCGGTGCGGTGGGCCTCGTTCTGTACGCTTGCCGACTGTACGAATTGCTCCCATTCGGCGGGAATCTCGGAGAGCACCGCGAGTCGCATCCGAACGTCCTCCGCGCGCTTCGTGTCGTGGGTGGAGCTCGAGAGCATGGCACGGGGCGAATGCGCAGCGCGGTAGCGGTACTCTTCGTGGAGCTCCGCCACGTCGGTGCCGAACACGCCGGGGTCGCCGCCGACCTCGTTCAGCATGGTGAACCGATTGTAGCTGTAGAACGCGGTATCCTCGGCTCCCTTGGCCATGACGGGCCCCGTGAGCTGCTGAAGGCGCATGACCAGTTCGCGCTCGGCGTCCCCCGGATATTCGAGGAGCATCACCCCTTTGAGGAACTCGAAGAGCTCTCCGTCGATCTCCGGTCGCCGCTCCCGTGCCTCGGCAACGACCGCCTCGATCACCTCCCGGTCCTCGTCGCGAACCTCTCCGAGCCCGGCACGTACATAGGTGCGGTACACCGGGAAGCTTGCGACGATCTCGGTCAGGGCGTGGCCGACCTCATCGCGGCCGTAGTCACGATAGCGCCGATGCTCGAGGCATACCTGCATCGCAAGCTCGGTGAGGCGGTTCAGGTCGCTTCCCAGAAGATCGTTCATCACCATGTACTTCTTCTCGCGCAGGACTTCGCGGTAGTCGGTCGGCTCGGCGGTAAAGTAATGATAGAAGTCGGTGAAGCTGGTCTCGTTCTCCGCGGCCACGAAGAGACCGTCGGTCACCGTCATGAAATCGTAGCCGGTAGTTCCCTCGACCGGCCAGGCATCGGGGATGCGCTCTCCGCGGTGCAGAATCTTCTCGGCCACGATCCATGCCTCCGGCGCCTGATCGCGCAATCGCCTGAAATACTGTTCGGGATCCCGCAGACCGTCGGGATGGTCGATGCGGACTCCCTGCAGGGTTCCGTCGGTCAGCCATCCGAGAATCAGTCGGTGCGTGTCGCGAAACACCTCGTCGTCCTCGATGCGAAGCGCCACGAGGTTGTTGATGTCGAAGAAGCGTCGGTACCCGAGATCACTGCGTGCAATGCGCCAGAGCGCAAGCCGGTAATTCTGGTCGGCAAGCAGGGCGTCCATGAGGTCGGGATCCTCGTTGATGCGTCGGACCTCGTCGTCCACGGCCCGACGTACCGCCGGCTGCTCGTCGAGCAGCCGCGTGAGCTGAATGCGGATCACCTCCTTGTCACGGTGGCGTCGCTGGGTGCTCGGGCGGTCGGTAGCCGTAGGAAGCGGCAGATAGTCGAGCGCGCTGGAAATGAAACCGAGGTCGGCGGAATCGGCGGCCTCCGCAGCCCATGACAGCAGATCCACAAGCGACCGAGGGGCCACCGGGAACACGTGCTCGTAGTAGCGGATCAGAAAGGAGCCGCCGGAGCGCTCGAGGCGAATCTCTCCGGCCTCCACGACGCGGCCGTAGTGATCACCGAGGATCGGGAGCAGGATGCGGTTTCCCTCCTCATGCTGCACGCTCCAGTCGACGTCGAAATAGGAGGCGTAGCGGCTCGAGGGACCGTTTTCCAGCACGTCCCACCACCACGCATTGTCGGAGCCGGCGATGGCCATATGATTCGGGACGATGTCGAGGACCTGCCCGAGGCCGTGTTCGTTGAGGCTGCGGCAAAACCAGCTATGGGCCTTCTCGCCGCCGAGCTCGACATTCACACGTCCGTGATCGACGACATCATACCCGTGTGTGCTCCCCGGCGCCGCCTGGAGGTAGGGAGAGGCGTAGGCATGGCTCACGCCGAGCCGCTCGAGATAGGAGGCGATACCGGCGGCCTCATCGAGGTCGAAGTCCGCGCTCAGTTGAATCCGATATGTTGCCCGCGGGAGATGTGCCATCAGTCAGTCCGCCTTTCTCAGCACCAGCGTGCTCCTCTCCTGCACTTCCAGAGCTTCGCCTGCCTCAACGGTGGGCGAGTCGGCAAGCCAGCCGCGATCAGTGTCCAGGAGCAGCTCCCATCGCCGCGACCACATCTTGTCCGGAAGGTGAAAGGTCAGCGGCTCGTAGTGCGCGTTGAAGATGAGATAGAAACTGTCGTCGCTCACACGGAGACCGTTCTCGTCGAGAGTGGGAATCGCATCGCCGTTGAGGAACACGGCAACCGACTTCGCGAAACCTTCGCCCCAGTTCTCCTCAGCCATCTGCACGCCGTCAAGGGTGAACCATTCGACGTCCTCGACCTGGGCGCCGTGAATCGCGCGTCCCTGGAAGAACCGCCGACGGTGGAATACCGGGTGTTCCTGGCGGAAGGTGACAAGGCGGCGTGTGAACTGGAGCAGCTCCAGATCGGCCGTGTTCCAGTTGTACCAGGATAGTTCGTTGTCCTGGCAGTAGCCGTTGTTGTTGCCCCCCTGCGTGCGTCCGATCTCGTCGCCTCCGAGAATCATGGGCACGCCCTGGCTCAGAAGAAGGGTGACCATGAAATTCCGGCGCTGGCGACGCCTGAGGCGCAGCACTTCCGGATCGTCGGTGGGCCCTTCCACCCCGCAGTTCCACGAGCGGTTGTGGTCCTCCCCGTCCCGGCCGCCCTCGCCATTGGCCTCGTTGTGCTTTTCGTTGTAGGAGACGAGGTCCTGCAACGTGAAGCCGTCGTGGGCCGTGATGAAGTTGATGCTTGCATAGGGCTGCCGACCGGTATTCTCGTAGAGATCGGAGCTTCCGGTAAGCCGATACGCGAACTCCGCCAGTGTCTGGTCCTGTCCGCGCCAGAAATCCCGGATACAGTCGCGGTACTTCCCGTTCCACTCAGACCACCCCGGCGGAAAGTTTCCGACCTGGTAGCCGCCTTCCCCGACATCCCAGGGCTCCGCGATGAGCTTCACCTGGCTGATGACCGGATCCTGCTGGATCACGTCAAAGAACGCGCTCAGGCGATCCACATCGTGGAGCTCCCGCGCGAGAGCCGAGGCAAGATCGAATCGAAAGCCGTCGACGTGCATCTCGGTGACCCAGTAGCGAAGCGAATCCATAATGAGCTGCAGGACGTTCGGATGGCGCATATTGAGGCTGTTGCCGGTACCGGTGTAGTCGACGTAGTAGCGCGGATCCTCGCTCGAGAGGCGATAATAGGCGGGGTTGTCGATTCCCCGAAGCGACAGCACCGGCCCGCGATGGTCTCCCTCGGCGGTGTGGTTGTAGACCACGTCCAGGATCACTTCGATGCC